>NZ_JAFREJ010000050.1:0-885 GCF_017377545.1 Faecalibacterium sp. Marseille-Q4164
GAGCGAGATGTGTGTATGCGACCTTGCGGTTCTGCTGGGCGTCACCAAATCGGCGATCTCTCACCAGCTGAAAGCACTCCGGCTTGCCGGACTGGTCAAATTCCGCAGAGAGGCCCAGATCGTGTATTATTCGCTGGCGGATGATCATGTAAAGGAGATCATCGACAAGGGATTTGAGCATTTAAGAGGATGATCGCGCAAGCGATTATCTTTTTGTCTTTTAAGTTGAGCGATTGAACAATTAAGAAAACGTAGTGGAGGTCAAAATGAAAAGAGTATTCATCCTGAAAGGTCTGGACTGCCCGAACTGCTCAGCAAAGATCGAGAAAGAAGTCGGTGAGCTGGATGGCGTGACTTCTTCGACCGTGAATCTGATGAACCAGACGCTGACTGTTCAGGCTGGAACATCGGTAGCTGCTTCCTTGCTGGATACCGTTACCACGATCGTACACAGCCATGAGCCGGATGTTGAAGTGTCGGAAAAGCAGCTGGAAGCGACTGCACCTGTCAAAAAGGATGAAAAAGCGGCGGTCTATAACGATGAGGATAAGAAGCGCACGATACGGCTTGCCGTGGGTGCTGTGGTCTATGCAATCGGTATGGCATTGACCGTATTCGCAAAGCTGCCGACTCTGGCGGAACTGGCGTTTCTGATTGTGGCGTATGTGATTCTTGGCTGGGATGTCGTATGGCAGGCAGTGAAAAATATCACCAGAGGACAGGTGTTTGACGAGCATTTCCTGATGAGTGTTTCCACGATCGGCGCATTTGCCATCGGGGAATACCCGGAAGCTGTTGCAGTTATGCTGTTCTATCAGGTCGGAGAGTTCTTCCAGTCGCTGGCGGTAAAGCGTTCCAGAAAGTCCATCTCTGACCTTATGGACA
>NZ_JAFREJ010000051.1:0-874 GCF_017377545.1 Faecalibacterium sp. Marseille-Q4164
AAGATATACAATGGATATAATAAGAGCGAAAGGAGTTGCTATCTATGGCAAATACAAATATTAACATTCGTATGGACGCGGATTTGAAGCGGCAGTTTGAGGCGTTCTGTGCTGATATGGGAATGACAATGACAACGGCGTTCAATGTTTTTGCGCGTAAGGCGGTGCGGGAGTATAGAATACCCTTTGAAATCAGCGGCGATGTGCCGAACGCTGAAACCGTCGAAGCAATCAAGGAAGTAAAGAGAATGAAGGCCGATCCGAGCCTCGGCAAGACCTATTCCAATGTCGATCAGATGATGGAGGAGCTGCTTGCCGATGTATAACATAAGACCAACCACAAAATTTCAGAAGGATTTGAAGCGCGTGAAAAAACGCGGCTTTGATATTTCTTTGCTGACGGATATTATTAAAAAGCTGGCGGCGGGGGAGCCGTTGCCGGAGAAGAACAGGGATCATCCACTTTCCGGGGACTATGCGGGGTGTCGTGAGTGCCACATTACGCCGGATTGGTTGCTGATCTACGAAGTGGACGGGGACGAGCTGATTTTATATCTTACCCGGACAGGCTCGCATAGTGATTTATTTTAGGGGAAGGAGGAAAGGTCTATGAGCTGGGATAAAGAGAGGATCGCGCAGATACAGCTTCCCAATCCGGCGGACAGTGATCCGCACCCTCGGCTGCTCCTGGAAGGGCGCGGCATACACGCAGGAGAAGGATTTACAGCTTTGTTTCCCGATGGCTGGCACGAGATTACCCTTGAAGTAGCCTGGGAGCCGACAGGCCCCGCTTGCTGGTACATATCTACGCCTGGTTTTAAGGGTGTGTGTCCTGTGGGCCTGTTCGTGAAGGTATGAAAACAATCCGGCAGAT
>NZ_JAFREJ010000052.1:0-850 GCF_017377545.1 Faecalibacterium sp. Marseille-Q4164
GGCAACAACGAGCCTGCCCGCATCGTCATTGGCAAGGATACCCGCCGCTCCAGCTATATGTTCGAGTACAGCCTGGTGGCGGGCCTGACCGCTTCCGGCGCAGATGCCTACCTGCTCCACGTCACCACCACCCCCAGCGTGGCCTACATTGCCCGCGTGGATGATTTTGACTGCGGCATTATGATCTCCGCCAGCCATAACCCGTTCTACGACAACGGCATCAAGCTGATCGACTGCTACGGCGAAAAGATGCCCGAGGAGACCCTGCTGCTGGTGGAGGACTACATCGACGGCAAACTCCATGTCTTTGATCAGGACTGGCCGGAGCTGCCCTTTGCCCACCGGGAGCACATCGGCTGCACCGTGGACTATGTGGCAGGCCGCAACCGCTACATGGGCTACCTGATCAGCCTGGGCATCTACTCCTTCAAGGGCATCAAGGTGGGTCTGGACTGCGCCAACGGTGCCAGCTGGAACATTGCCAAGAGCGTGTTTGATGCGCTGGGCGCAGACACCTACGTCATCAACAACCAGCCCAACGGTCTGAACATCAACCTGAACACAGGCTCCACCCACATCGAGGGCCTGCAGAAGTTTGTGGTGGAAAAGGGTCTGGATGTGGGCTTTGCCTATGACGGCGATGCAGACCGCTGCCTCTGCGTGGACGAAAAGGGCAATGTGATCACCGGTGACCACATCCTGTACATCTACGGCTGCTACATGAAGGAGCGCGGAAAACTCCTGACCAACACGGTGGTCACCACGGTCATGTCCAACTTTGGCCTGTACAAGGCTTTTGACGAGCAGGGCATCGGCTACGCCAAGACTGCCGTGGGCGACAAGTATGTCT
>NZ_JAFREJ010000053.1:0-805 GCF_017377545.1 Faecalibacterium sp. Marseille-Q4164
TTAGTCGTAAAAGCAATCAAATCAAAATAAGGAAAGGAAAATGTGATCATGAGTACAAGAAAATTCATCAAAAAACTTACGGCGATAGAATATGAAAGATGTATCTCGAAGAGAATTCTTGAAAACTTTATGTTTAGGCATAACAGTAGCCGCTTTACAAAATTTGCCAATGACAACGGCTTTTGCAGACAGTGCAATCAGTAAAACAAAAATTATTTCTAAAAGCGACCGTGAAAATTTGGTGGCTACTGTTGCAAGAACTGTGCAAGTGTCCTACAAAATAGATAAAAATACGATCATTGAAGTAACTCGCTTTACTGATATTGATGGACAAAATGTTACCTTGAACCGGAGCGTTAAAGAAGATGGTACAGGTGAACTTGTCTATACGAAAGCCCAAAAAACGAAAAAAAGCAAATTGACCAATCAAAGCTATGATGTCTTTTTGAAATTAGCAACTTCAAAATCTATGCCTCAAACAAGGGGAGCCACTGTTGGAAGTGATGTTACAGGATCACAGTATAAGCATATATTTGTATCAAATCTCAGCTATACAATTGACAATACGGCGATTGCGCAAATTGAGATTGGTGGAGTTGAAACTGCAGCAAGCCTTTTAATTACTGGGTTGCACTTGCCGGGAAGCACTGCTGTTACGGTTGGATCCTTTTTGGTTAGTGTGGTTCTAGCTACTTCTCCATCGAAAGTTGTTATAAATCAATCGCTGTATGAAGTCCATTTCGCATATGATAATAGCTACTATACCCATTGCTATCATGATATTTTGTATTCGTATGATTCCGGT
>NZ_JAFREJ010000005.1:0-133422 GCF_017377545.1 Faecalibacterium sp. Marseille-Q4164
TCGTGCCCAAGATAGTTCGCTGGAAACGGCGCGTGAAAATAGGTAGTCGCCGACTCAAATGTCGGGATGTTTGAAACCGCATCTCGACAATATGCACCTCTAGCTCAGTTGGTAGAGCAACTGACTCTTAATCAGTGGGCCCAGGGTTCGAGTCCCTGGAGGTGCACCAGATATTGAACGTCAAATCGTAAGATTTGGCGTTCTTTCTTTATGTGGGAAAGCGGCTGCACACTTTCTGCACACCGTTTACACATTTGCCCGAATCAAGGGCGTTTCTGCGCAAGGTTTGCACAGCCTGCTTTCCTTTGCATAAAAAGAAGAAATTTTAGGCGAACAAGGCTCTCGTCAATTCTCTGCGTTCGTCTGCGTCCATCAGCCGGATGGCTTCAAGGATCTCCCTACCGGAGATTTTTGTTGCCGCCGGCTTTTCGTTTTGCCGGGGCTGGGATGCTGCCGAGGTCAGGTCTTGGGAGTAGAAGTTTGCTTCGATCTTCTCGGTCAGCTCCAACCGGGGCTTGTCCTGCGTGTGAGCGTAGGCGTCCATCAGGACAGATGCCGTTGCATGACCTGTGTTGCCCTGCACCGACTTGAAGTCACCGTCCGACTGCAAGAGCTGGTAGGTGGCACTGGAGTGCCGCAGACCATGGAACACGATCTGCTCAAACTCCGGGTGCTCGGCTCTCCACAGGCGGTACCATTTCGTCAGCAGCTCCGGTGCAATGGGCAAGCCGTCCGGCAGCCGGAACAGCTGCCCGCAGTTGCTGTATTTCTCCGGGGTGTTCTGCTCGTCCTGCTTCAACTTTTCAAGCTATGCCAGCAGTTCTTCCTTTATCCCATGCAGACGGTCATGCGGTTGTCAAGGTACGGTGCTGAATTTGGCAATAAAAAAATCGCCACACAACAACCTGAACCTGACCATCCTTTCCGGGATGGCCTTGGCTCGGGTTCGTTATGTAGCGATCAGAAAGTTAAAAACTTGCTCCACTGCGCTGCGCAAACGCGCACTTTTGAAAACACGCCACTTTCGGCAGTTTGTAAGAAAAAACAAGGGAGGCTTTGGCGAAAAGAGAGAGCTGGATGACTCGTTTTACTTATTTGTTTTTTACCAACAGTGCCTGGTACGGCTCCAGCTCCACATCTGCCAGCCAGACGGAAATGCCCTCCGGGGTGTGATACTCGCCACCCAGAGCGTCCAGACTTGCCCCTGCCGGGTACTCGGTAAAGTTGAACAAGCCCACCAGCGTTTCTTCGCCGCGCTTGCGTACCAGTGCCAGCACGCCGGGGTTGTGGCTGTCCCAAGTTGTTACCCACGCATCCGGGGCAAAGCAGGGGTCTGCCCGCATTTTGCGCAGCTGCTCCATGCCCTGCCACAGCTGGTTTTGCAGCGTGCCCTTTTGGGTGCGCTGCTTGGCATCCTCCCAGTTGAATTTTGTACGGTGCAGGTTGCGGCTGTCCTCCACACGGTCGGGGTCGTTTTTGTAGTCCCAGCCATTGAGCTGTGCAATTTCATCGCCGCAGTTCAGCATGGGGAAGCCCTGCAAAAATGCCATAGCAGTGTGCAGCAAAAGGTCACGCTTCACGGCGTAGTCCAGTGCGGTTTTATCGCCTTTATCCAGTGCCTGCTCCACGCCGCACAGGCTGGCGGTGGTGCCGCAGCTGCGGGCGTCACCGGTGGCAGGGTCGTAGTTGTACAGCTCGCCCTTTGCCCAGCTGCCGGGGAAATTGCCCTCATAGAAGTGGTACAGATATTCTTTATGTTTCTGGGGGTCAATGCCCAGCCGGTTTTCCACCGCCTCGTCCAGACCCCAGCCGATGTCATCGTGGCAGCGCAGATAGTTCACGAACCAGCAGTTCTTCGGCAGAGCGTGGAGGGCATCCAGCTGGGCTTTCAGCAGCCGGGTGTCCCGGCTGGCAAGGGCACCCCACAGGTTGACCATGGTGGACACGTTGTAGAGCATATGGCATTCCGGCTTTTCCGGGGTGCCGAAATAAGCTGCCAGCTCCTTGGGAGCCATGACCACCTCGCCCTTGAGGATGACCGCCGGGCAGACGCATTCCAGCACCATGCGGAGCATCCGCACGATGGTGTGCACCTGCGGCAGATTGCGGCAGGTGGTGCCCAGCTGCTTCCAGATATAAGGCACTGCATCAATGCGGAACACTTCCACACCGAGATTTGCAAGGTGCAGAATACTCTTGGTCATGTCCACGAACACCGCCGGGTTTCCGTAGTTCAGGTCCCACTGGTAGTCGTGGAAGGTGGTCAGCACCCACTTGTGCATCTCCTCGCACCAGGTGAAGTTGCCGGGGGCGGTGTTGGGGAACACCTGCGGCACAGTCTGCTCGTACTGGTCGGGGATGGTGCGGTCGTCATAGAGATGGTAATACGCCTGAAACCACGGGTCGCCCGCCTTTGCCGCCATCGCCCAGCGGTGGGTGCTGGCGGTGTGGTTCATCACAAAATCCAGACACAGGCTGATGCCGGCTTTCCGCAGCTCCCGGGTCAGGTTTTCCAGATCTTTGTTGGTGCCAAGGGCCGGGTCTACGGTATCGAAATCCTCCACCGCATAGCCGCCATCGTTGTGGGGATGGGGCATCTGCAGAAGGGGCATCAGGTGCAGATAGGTCAGCTTCTGCTCCTTGAGGTAGGGCAGCTTCTTTACCAGCTCTTTTAAATTTCCGGCAAAGAGGTCGGTGTACATGGTCATGCCGAACATATTGCCCCGCTTGTACCACTCCGGGTCGGCAGAGCGCGCCTTGTCCAGTGCTTTCAGCTCGGCGCTGCGGGCGTTGTAGGCTTCTGCCATCTCCCGCTCCAGAACTTCCAGCCCGTCCCGGTTGTGGTACAGTTCCATGAACAGCCATTCCAGCTCGTCCTTGTGCTTGGCAAACCGGGACTCAAATTCCTGCTTTACTGCCATGGTTCAGCCCTCCACTTCTGCAAGGGTGGGCATGGCGGGGATAGCGCCGTGGCGGCTGGTGGTAATGCTTGCCGCCTTGTTGGCAAAGGCCAGAATGCCTTCCAGCTTGTCTACGGTTAGGGTGTCCAGCTCCTCCTTGCAAAGCTTGGAAAGTGCCGCACCAAAGAAGGTGTCGCCTGCGCCGTTGGTGTCGCCCACCTTGCAGGGCACGCCCGCCACATGGCCAGTTTTCTCCCCAAAGCGGTAGAATACGCCGTTTGCACCCAAGGTGACAAAAATCAGTCGGATACCGTTCTGTGCCAGCTGTGCCGTGCCGCTTTCGCAGTCGGTGGTGCCGGTGAGCAGGGGCAGCTCCTCATCGGAAACTTTCAGGATATCCACCAGCGGCAGGGGTGCTTTCATCTGAGCAATGGCATCCTCTTTGTTCTTCCAGAGGTTGGCACGGTAATTGGGGTCGTAGGTGATGGTAGCACCCAGCTTTTTGGCGCGGGCGGCAGCATCCAGCGTAGCGGTGCGGGAGGGGTCAGCGGTCAGGCTGACCGAGCCAAAGTGGACGATTTTGGCAGCTTTCAGAGCGCCCTCCGAAATGTCCTCTTTGCACAGCATCACGTCAGCGTTGGCGCTGCGGTAGAAGCTGAAATCCCGCTCGCCGGTGGCATCCACTGACACGACGGCCATGGTGGTGGGATGGTCTGCATCCACCGCCATGCCGGAAACGTCCACCTTGTTCTCTGCCAGAACCTCTTTCAGGTAGCGGCCAAAAGCATCCGCACCCACCTTGCCGATAAAGGCGGTCTGTGCGCCCAGCCGGGCGGCAGCCACAGCCAGATTTGCCGGGGCACCGCCGGGGTTTGCGGCAAATTGAGGGATGCCGCGGGCATCCTTGCCGGTCTGGGTCAGGTCGATCAAAACTTCACCAATCGTTAAAATGTCCATACGTTTTCTCCTTATTTTTATCCTATAAGCTAAAACCCAACGATCACCGCTGGAACAGATAATGAATGTAAGCGGCTGCACGCTCCGGGTGCGGTGCATTCTGCACTACTCCAAGATAGACCTTGCCAGAAAAACCTGCCTGCCTGACAAACGGCGTGTCCGAAATATCCAGCACGGTCCCACCGGCGTTCAGACCCGACAGTGCATGGAAAGACGCATCCAGTGTCCGCAGATCGAGAAAATAATCATCTGCCAACAGTCGATCCCGTGCATATTCGTCCATCAGAACAACATCTAACCGCTGGGCACTGACTGCACCCAGCAGCTTCATCTCTGAAGCATATACATACTGCTCCTCTGCGCGTTCGCTTTCGCTGAGCAGCAAGCCGGACAGCAGATCGACCTGTTGCTTTTTGGTCAGACCCTGCGCCTCGGCAAAGCCGGTGGTAAGCTGTTCCGTCAGATCAGACCCGGCAGTGATATTTACCAGACCAAGGTAAAGCACATCCTCTTTTTTCGTCACATGGCGGTAGGCTGCATAGCCAAGGATATAGACGACGATGAGCACGATCGCAATGGGCAGCTTGTAATATGCCCAGATGTGCTCCCACTTTTTGCGCCCATGGAGGGAGCGGAGCGTATCCCGGTCAGTTTTCGTCATGGTCGTATTCCTCGTGTACTGCATCAGGGTCTCCACCGATCAGATAGAGGATCCGAAGCATCAGAAAGGAGCAGAGCATGGCGCAGAAGCCCATGCCCAGCAGGAATGCAGGCGTGAACACAAACACTATGACGTACCCCATGATGCCATAGATTGCCGCCATCAGCAGGGTGCAAAACAGATACCGGACACCCACGAGAAACGCTGTTTTCAGGATGCCGAAGGTGGTGTTTTCAAACCGTGCCAGCAGAGGAAAGGCATACAGCAGAACGATGCCGTACAGAACTGCCGCACCAATAAGCACTGCAGTGAGCAGCGTCCAGAAAATGTTTTCGCTCCACATTCGGCGCAGCACAAAGCCATCCGCAGCCAGGAAGCTGCCGACTGCCAGCAGGATAAGCCAGAGTTTTGTGGCAGGCTTAAAATTTTCCCGGAACGCCTTAAAAAACATCCGGGTCAGACCATCGTCCCGATCTTCCGCCATTTTGAGCGTGACGTAGAACAAGGCGGTCGTAGAAGCCCCTATGGTAACGATGGGCAGGCTGCACACGAGCCATAAGATGTTCAGGTAAGCACTGTAAGTCAATTTCGTCAGCACAGCAAACAGCGGCTTGTCCGTATTGAACAGGTCACGCATGGGGGTTCTCCTTTCGCTCAATCTCCTGTGGATTCGCGCAGGATCAGGTTGGTTTCCGTATAGACGGTGCGATAGTTCAGCGATGGCTCTTCGATGCGGGTCATAAGCAGATTGGCAGCGGTGTAGCCCATGATCTGTCCATGGATATGGATCGAAGTCAGACGGGGGGCAAAGTAGGAAGCCTCCTGACTGTCATCGAAGCCGCAGACCCAGATATCATCGGGAACCGAATACCCCAGCTCATCCAATGCCTTGACCAGATCCATGGCAACAAAGTCATTGGCGCAGACAAAGGCATCCGGCATCGTTTTGAACCGACGGATGATTTCGTACAGGGATGCCGGATAGTTCTGCTGTCCAGATGGCATCGCACAGGTGCTCAGGCCCTCTGTCAGACCAAAGTGCTCCACTGCATCCCTATAAGCCATATAACGCTCAAAGAAGGACTGACAGTGGTTTTTATCCCCCGCAAAGCTGATGCGTTTTTTGCCGCGCTGGACCATGTGGGTCACCGCATTCTGGATCTCAATGCGGTTTTCCATATAAAGGCGGTCAGCTTTAAGAGGAGGACGCATATTCATCACAGGGCTGTCTACAAACAGCAGCGGAAGATCCAGATCGCACAGCATCTGTGCGTAGTCATAGTCGAATACTTCAAAGCAGATGATGCCGGCTGTGCGCTGGATGTTGAGAGAAGATGGAAGTTTTTTCTCTTTCAGCTCTATGGGAGAAATGCGATGAATGGTCATGCCGCTGTGCAGATGGTTGATTTCCGACTGGAAACGATCCAGCATCGTGGAGGAAAAGTGAGAGCTGCTCAGAAACTGGGTCGTCAGCATGGCGATCTCCCGTTTGTCACTCGGCAGAATGAAAGGCTCTGCTGCTTTTGCAGCGTCTTCCTGAAACAGCGGCAGATAGGCGAACTGCTTATAGCCCATTTCGGCGGCTTTGCGCAGGATCTTCTCCCGTGTGGCATCTGCCAGCACACCGGTGTTGTTGATGGCCTTTGAAACTGTGTTGCGGGAAAGCTGCAGTTCGTTTGCAATATCCTGAATGGTGACCTTGGTTGCCATAAGTCATCCTCTTTCTTTATAATATAGGAGCGGATGTTCCTTCTTTTATAGATAAAGTCTGGTGACGGATCTTGTTCTTTATGACTCCAGTATAGTGCAAATGCACAAATTAGTCAAACGTAAAAATGCAAATCATCATTTTGCATATTTGCGCACTTTCGAATTTGTGCATCTGTACAAATCCACAGTATTTCTTGATATATACTATGAATTATCGTTGACATTCGCTTGCTTGCGTGGTATAAATGAATTACAGAGTTTTACATTTGCACAATCGAAGTAAAAAGCGCAAGGTTCAAAGGTGCAAATGTAAAATGCAAATCAAGCGGCAAACAAATCAAAAAGGAGGAGAATGATTCATGAAAGCAAAGACAGCCTCGTCGGAAACGGCTGTGCTGGCAGCAGAACGCAAGCTGCACAACACATGGGTCTACATCAAACGGCATTGGCAGCTTTACCTGTTGTTCCTGCTGCCTGCCGTGGTGCTGACGCTGGTGTTCAAGTACGCTCCCATGGGCGGTGTGCTGATCGCGTTCCAGAAGTACAATCCCTTCAAAGGTATCTGGGGCAGCGAGTGGGTAGGCTTCAAAAACTTTACCCGCTTCATGTCCTCGCCGGACTTCCAGCGCTATCTGATCAACACCCTGAAGCTGAGCGTCTACGGCCTGCTGTGGGGCTTCCCGATCCCTATCCTGCTGGCATTCCTGCTCAACCGCATCGAGAGCAAGAAGATCAAGCAGAAGGTGCAGCTGGTGCTGTATATGCCCAACTTCATCTCGGTCATCGTGCTGTGCGGCATCGTCCGGGTGCTGCTGAGTGTCACCGGCCCGGTGAACGGCCTGCTTCACACCAGCATCAACTTCATGACGCTGCCGGAAGTGTTCCGCCCCATCTACATCATCAGCGGCATCTGGCAGGGTGCCGGCTGGGCATCCATCATGTACACCGCATCCCTTTCTAACGCCAGCAAAGATCTGAAGGAAGCTGCGATGATCGACGGCGCAAACCTGATCCAGCAGATCATGACGGTGGAGTGGCCCGCCATTAAGGATATGGTCGTTATTCAGTTTATCCTGCAGGCAGGCAACATCATGAGCATCGGTTTTGAAAAAGCCTATGCCCTGCAAACCGACCTGAACCTGAACACTGCAGAGATCATTGCAACGTACGTTTATAAAAAGGGCCTGTTGGACGGCGATTACAGCTTTTCCACGGCAGTCGGTCTGTTCAACACCGTTGTCAACGTCATCCTGCTGATCGCAGTGAACAAGATCGTTGCCAAAATGAACGATGGCAAGGGCTTGTAAGGAGGGGTTTACCATGGCAAAACAGAAAAAATCAAAAATGGCCCTCTACACCAGACAAGATAAGATCATCCTGTACTGCGGCTACGCACTTCTGGGCTTGTTCCTGCTGGCGATCATCGTTCCGATGATCTACATCGTCATCGCGTCCTTTATGGATCCGGTCACTCTGCAAAACAAGGGCATCTCCTTTGATTTCAGCAAGTGGAGTCTGGATGCTTACCAGCGTGTCGTTTCGGACAAGCAGATCTGGGTCGGCTTCAGGAACGCAGTACTTTACTCGATCATCTTCACCATCGTCTCGGTCGCTGTGACGATGCTTGCCGCTTATCCCATGTCGCTGCCGGACTTCAAAGGCAAAACGATCTTCAACACCTTGTTTGTGATCACGATGTTTTTCAGCGGCGGTCTGATCCCCACCTACCTGCTCATCAACAATCTGGGTCTGCTGGATTCCATGTGGGCGGTCATTCTGCCGGGAGCATTCAGTGTGTGGAACATGATCATTGCCCGTACCTATTATCAAGGCATCCCGCGTGAGCTGCGCGAAGCTGCGGATGTGGATGGAGCCAGCGAGATGCTTTACTTCTTCAAGATCCTGCTGCCCGTCTGTATGCCGGTGGTGGCAGTTCTGGCCCTGTGGCAGTTCGTGGCAATGTGGAACAGCTACTTTGATGCCATGATCTACCTGAACAGCGCATCGAAGCAGCCGCTGCAGCTGGTGCTGCGTTCCATCCTGATCCAGAGCCAGCCGGAATCCGGCATGATCGCAGATATCCAGAGCACTGCCGAACGTGCGAAGATGGCAGAGCTGCTCAAATATGCAACCATTATTATTTCCAGTCTGCCGCTGCTGGTAATGTATCCCTTCTTCCAGAAGTATTTTGATGCCGGCATCATGGCTGGTTCCATTAAAGGCTGAGGATATTCCAGAATTTTATGAGCCGGTTCGCTCATCTGCTACACGAAAAAAGAAACACGAAAAAGGAGAAAATACCATGAAAAAGCTGATCTCTCGCCGCAACTTCCTCAAGGTCTGTGCTCTGGCGGGCTCTGCCGCTGCTCTGTCTGCCTGTGGCGGCGGCAAATCCACCGGCAGCAGCAATTCTGCTGCCGCAGCTGTGGACACGACCGGTGCCGTTACATTTCCGCTGTCCGAAAAGGTCACCTTTACCGGTATGACCAGCTTCCCCGTGGGCAGCGAATCCGAGCCGAACAACCGCACCATCTTCAAGCGTCTGGAAGAGCAGACCAATGTGCACATCGACTGGACCGCCATCCAGTCCGACCAGTGGAACGATAAGATCACCCTGAATATGTCCAACCCCAACACCCTGACGGATTTTGTTTTTACTGCTGATTTTACCGACAGCAATCTGCTGCGCTACGCAGATCAGGGTGTCATCCTCAATCTGGAAGACTACATTGATAACAATATGCCGAATCTCCAGAAGGTCTTTGAGCAGTACCCGGAGTACCGCACCATGTGTACCGACAGCGATGGCCACATCTGGGCACTGCCCTGGATCGAGCAGCTCGGTGCAGAAAAGACCGCCATCCAGACCATTGGCAACATGAGCTTCATCAATACCAAGTGGCTGAACTTCCTCGGTCTGTCGATGCCCACCACCGTGGACGAGTTTGAGCAGGTGCTGATGGCATTCCGTGATAACGCCGCTTCTATCAAGGCAGAGTATGGCATTGACGGCGACATCATCCCCATGTCCTGCATCGTCAACAACGGCGATCAGGACCCCAGCATCCTCATCAATGGCTTTGGCGAAGGCTACGGCGATGCAGACAAAGACCGCCATATCGCTGTTACCAACGACCGGAAAGTCATCTGTGCCGCCACCCAGCAGGGCTACCGTGATGGTCTGGATTGGCTGCACAAGCTGTATGCCGAAAAGCTCATTGACCCGGAGTGCTTCACGCAGGAGTGGTCCACCTATGTTTCCAAGGGCAAGGCTGGCCGTTATGGTGTCTGCTTCAGCTGGGATGTTGCCAACATTGACAACCTGACCGACTGGGAGCCGCTGCCTGCCCTGACCGCTGATACCCGGAATATCACTCCGCAGAACGGCTCTTTCACCAGCGGCTTTGCCCGCGGCAGATGCGTTGTCACCGCAAAGGCGGATAACCCCGCATTGGTTTGTGCATGGCTGGATCAGATGTACGCGCCCCTCCAGTCTCCTCAGAACAACTGGGGTACCTACGGCGATGCGGAAGGCTTTAACATTTTTGAACTGTCCACCAACGATAAGGGCGAGCCCATGCTGAAGCACGCTCCTCTGGGCGATGCTTCTCCCGTGGAAGTCCGTGAAGCGCAGTGTGTCAGCGGACCTCTGGCGGTTCTGGATGATTACTATGGTGTATACGTTACCTGCCCGGACGATGCACAGTACCGTCTGGACTGGATCAAGGAGATCTACACCCCGGATATGAACAACGATTATGTTTATCCCAATGTCTTTATGAGCAGCGAGGACACCGAGCAGGTCTCTAACCTGCAGGCAGATCTGCAGACCTACATGAATACGCAGAAGGCCGACTGGATCATGAACGGCACTACGGATGCAGAGTGGAACGACTATCTGAGCAAGCTGGAAGCCTACGGCCTGTCCGACTATCTGGGCATTATGCAGAAGTATCTGGATGCTTACTACGCATAAGAATTCTTTCCTTTGGAGGATTCCATGAACGATTTGACTTTACAAAAAGCCCGTGCCTACGAGGCCGAGCACGGCGCTGCCATTTCCCCGGCGGAACGTCCTGCTTACCACATGACCCCCTATGTGGGCTGGATGAACGACCCCAACGGCTTCTCCTACTATAAGGGGCAGTATCATCTGTTCTATCAGTATAATCCCTACGATGTGCGGTGGGCGCCCATGCACTGGGGTCACGCCGTCAGCACCGACCTGCTGCACTGGGAGTATCTGCCCTGTGCGCTTGCCCCGGATTCCCCGGCAGACAATGGCCCCGGCTGTTTCTCCGGCTCTGCCACCGAGATGGATGACGGCAGGCAGCTGCTGATGTACACCAGTGTGGTGGCAGAAAAGCAGCCCAATGGGGAGATGCGGGACATCCAGACCCAGAGCATTGCCATCGGTGACGGTCTCAACTACGAAAAGCCTGCCTGCAACCCGGTGCTGACCCAGAAAGACCTGCCGGAAGGCTTCAGCAGGTTCGACTTCCGGGACCCCAAGATCTGGCGTGAGGCCGACGGCACCTACTCTGCCGTCACCGTCTGCCTGACCGAGGACGGCAGCGGCGCAGCAGCACTGTTCCAGAGCAAGGACGGCTTCGACTGGCACTTTGTCACGGTGCTGGAACGCTGCAACAATCAGTACGGCAAAATGTGGGAGTGCCCGGACTTCTTCCCGCTGGATGGCAAGCAGGTCTTGATGCTGGGACCCATGGAGATGCTGCCCAAGGGCGAGTTCCACAATGGTCACAACGTGATTGCCTTCATCGGCAGCTACGACCAAGCCACCCACACCTTCACCAAGGAAAATGTGCAGCTGATGGACGGCGGCATCGACTTCTACGCCACCCAGACCACCCTTGCCCCGGATGGCCGCCGGATCATGACGGCATGGCTGCAGACCTGGTCGGACACCGAGGATAAGCCCCAGGGCTGCAAGTGGTTCGGGCAGACCATCTGCCCCCGGGAGCTGCATATCAAGGACGGACGCATTCTTCAGACCCCCGTGCGGGAGCTGGATGCCGTCCATGGCAAGCGCACCTTCCACGAAAATGTGACGGTGCAAAGCGAAACTTCTCTGGAAGGCATCAAGGGCCGTGTGGCGGACTTGACCGTCACGGTGCAGCCCGGCGAATACCGCTCCTTTACCCTGAAACTGGCCGCCGATGCAGATCATCACACTAGCCTGACCTACGATCCCTACACTTCCGAGCTGACGCTGGATCGCAGCTATGCCGGTTCCCGTGCCGACATCGTTCACCGCCGCAGTTGCAAGGTGCGCAGCCAGAACGGTGCACTCAAGCTCCGCATCCTGTTGGATAAGAACAGCATCGAAGTTTTCGCCAACGACGGTGAGCAGACCATGACCGCATGGATCTACACCCCCCAGTCTGCCGATGGCATCACCTTTGCCGCCGATGGCAAAGCAACTGTTACGGCGGAACAGTTTGAACTGAATCTGTAACCTGATATTCCCATCATTTCTCCTTCATTGAATACAGCCCCGCTTTGGCTTCTCCTTCGCCAAAGTGGGGCTGTGTTTTTGTATGGGTTCTATGCTTTCTGCCCCCGTTCCGGGGGCTTTTTTGTGTCCGGGAGGCAGCGTTTTCTGAAAACGCAGCCAAACTGCAAAAAAAGTTACAATTTTCTCATCAAAAAAGGCGGTTTCCCATTGACAGCCTTGTTATAATAGGAGTGTAAGATTTTTGAGCCAGCACTCTGCGGCTCTGATTGCTGAACGGCCCTTGCGGGCTTTTGGAAAAAGAAAGAGGCATACAGCATTATGACGAATATCGATATTTTCTCCGGCTTCCTGGGTGCCGGCAAGACGACTCTGATCAAGAAGCTCATCAAGGAATCCTTTGCGGGCCAGAAGGTGGTCCTGATCGAGAACGAGTTTGGTGAGATCGGCATCGACGGCGGCTTCCTGAAGGAGTCCGGCATCCAGATCAACGAGCTGAACGCAGGCTGCATCTGCTGCTCTCTGGTGGGCGATTTCCGTGCCGCTCTGCAGCAGGTGGTGGAGCAGTACCACCCCGACCGCATCGTCATTGAGCCCTCCGGTGTGGGCAAGCTGAGCGATGTCACCCGCGCTGTGGAGGGTGTGGCTGAGCATCTGGATGTGAAGCTGAACAGCTTTGTCACCGTGGCCGATGTCAACAAGGTCAAGATGTATATGAAGAACTTCGGTGAGTTCTATGATGATCAGATCAGCCACGCAAGCTGCATCATCCTGAGCCGCACCCAGACCGCCAGCGAGGAGAAGATCGCCGCTGCGGTTGCCATGCTGCGCGAGAAGAATCCCACCGCTACCATCGTGACCACCGCATGGGATTCCCTGACCGGCGAACAGATCCTGAAGGCCATGTCCTCCAAGGACGATTTCAAGGCAGAGCTGATCGCCATGGCTGCCAAGGCCAATGAGAAGCACGCCGAGGAGGACGAGGAAGAAGAGCACGAGCATCATCACCATCATTACGATGAGAACGGTGTGTGCAGCTGCGGCCATCACCACCATGATCACGATGACGATGACGACGATGATGAGGACGAGCACGAGCATCACCACGACCACGAGGACCACTGCTGCCACCACCATCACGACCACGACCATGAGGATGACCATGATGAGCATGAGCATCATCACCACGATGAGGACGGCCACTGCTGCTGCGGCCATCACCACCACCATCACCACGATCACGATGCCGATGAGGTGTTCACCAGCTGGGGTGTCGAGACGGCCAAGAAGTTCAGCAAGGCAGACATCGAGCATGCACTGACCGAGCTGGACGGCGGCAAGTACGGCATGATCCTGCGCTCCAAGGGCATCGTGGACGGCGGTGCCGACGGCTGGCTGGAGTTCGATTACGTCCCCGGCGAGTGGGAAGTGCGTCAGCGCGGTGCCGACGTGGGCGGCAAGCTGGTCGTCATCGGCTCCAAGCTGGACGAAAAGGCCATTGCCGCACTGTTTGGCTGCTGAGCTGCAAGTTGTGTAAGGAGAAAAACCGATTATGGCAAACGAGATCCCGGTTTACCTGTTTGTGGGCTTCCTCGAAAGCGGCAAGACCAAGTTCATTCAGGAGACCTTTGAAGACCCCAATTTCGACTCCGGCGACAAGACCCTGCTGCTGGTCTGCGAAGAGGGTGAGGAAGAATATAACGAAAAGAAGTTCGCCTTCCCCGGCGTGACCCTGAAGGTCCTCGAGGATAAGGCGGAGCTGAACCCCCAGAATCTGGCCAAGCTCGAAAAAGAATCCGGCGCAGGCCGTGTGGTCATTGAGTACAACGGCATGTGGCTGCTGCAGGATCTGGCCAACAACCTGCCCGAGAACTGGATCGTCTACCAGTGCATTGCCACGGCCGACGGCACCACGGCTCTGACCTACGCCCGCGACAACTCCATGCGCTCTCTGCTGCTGGACAAGATCGCCCGCAGTGAGCTGATCGTGTTCAACCGCGCCGAGGCCGTGAACAACGATGCCGCCCGTCAGGAGCTGCACAAGCTGGTGCGTCAGGCCTCCCGCAAGTGCGATATCGCCTATGAGTTCGCCGACGGCAGCGTGGCATATGATGACATCCCCGACCCGCTGCCCTTCGATCTGAACGCCCCGATCGTTGAGATCGGCGAGGACGATTTCGGCATCTGGTATATGGACTGCCAGGACGAGCCCCAGAAGTACGTGGGCAAGACCGTCCGGTTCCTGGCGCAGGTCTGCCAGACCAACCGCGCGGGCAAAAACAGCTTTGTGCCCGGCCGTTTTGCAATGACCTGCTGCGTGCAGGATATCCAGTTCGTGGGCTTCCCCTGCAGCTATGATGGCTACAAGGCACTGGAGCAGCGCGCCTGGGTCACTGTGACCGCCAAGGTCAATTACAAGTTCCACAACATCTACCGCGGCAAGGGCCCGGTGCTGACCGCCATTTCGGTGGAGCCCGCCGAAAAGCCGCAGAACGATGTCGTAACATTCTCTTAATCCTAACTTATACAGGGAGGACTTCACCATGAAAACTCTGTTCCGTGTTTTGGGTGCCGCTGCCGCTGTGGCTGTTACCGGTGCCGCCATCGTCGTGCTGGACAAAGTTCTGAACGACAAGGACCCGCTCCACGTCGAAAACGTGGAGTTCCCCGAGGAAGCTGAAAAGGACCCCGCCGAGGCCGAAAAGACTGCCGAAGCCTACGCCGAGGGCGAGGCCAAGGAGACCGCTCCCGGTGACGCATGGCCCCCTGCCTTTGAAAAGGCTCCTGCCGAGCCCGAGACTGCTCCTGCAGCCCCGGTGGTGGAAGCTGCCCGGGCAGAGGAGACTGCCGAGGAAAAGCCTGCGGCAGAGGAAACGACCGTGAATCCTGTGGAGGCAGGCCCTGCCGTTGCCCCCAAGGATGAGAACGGCAAGTTCGATACCACCAAGATCGCGGAGGCCAGCGATTTCACCGGCATCGAAGAGGAATCCGGCTGCAAGAGCTGAGCAAAGCAATAAAAGGACGCTGTGCCGCAGGGCACAGCGTCCTTTTTCTGTCTGGGTCATCTCCGCAGGGCTTTGGCGGCTTCGGTGCCCGCCACTGCACCCTCGTACACGGCCTTGGCGACCTGCAGCAGCCCGCCGGTGCAGTCTCCGGCGGCATACAGGCCGGGCAGGGTGGTCTGCATGTGGTCGTCCACCACGATCCGGCTGCCGTTCACCTCGGCCCCCAGCTTGCGGGCCAGGGCGGTGCTGCCTGCCACGCCCAGCGCCACGAACACGCCGGAGACTTCCAGCGTCCCGCCGTCTTTCAGCTGCACGCCGGTGACCCGCTCTTCGCCGAGAATGGCTTCCACGGCTTCCGTCCGCACGGCCACTTCCGGCGGGAACTGTGCCGTCAGCGGGGCCCCGCCCGTGAGCAGGGTGACGCTGTGAGCCACGGGCAGCAGGGCCTGTACCTCATGCAGGGCGTACTCTCCACTGCCCAGCACGGCCACATCCCTGCCGCGGTAGAAAAAGGCATCGCAGGTGGCGCAGTAGCTCACGCCGCGGCCCTCCAGCCCGGCAAGACCCGGAATGCGGGGCGCTGCCCGGGAAGCCCCCGTGGCCAGAATGACAGCATCGGCAGGGAAATCCCCGGCCAGCGTCTCCACGGTCAGCTTGTCGGTGTAGGTCAGGCCCACGGCCTCGGTGGTGACGAACTCCACCCCCACGGCCTTGGCACCCTCGATGCCCCGGCGTTCCAGCTCGGCACCGGCGATGGGTTCGGCAAAGCCGTAGTAGTTCTGGATGAGCTCGGCCCGGTCCAGTGCGCCGGGGCCCTTGGTCAGAACGGTGGTCTGCACCCCGGCGCGTGCGGCATACAATGCCGCCGAAACACCTGCGGGGCCGGAGCCGATGATCACAATGTTAGACATGGCAGTTTCTCCTTGTGGTAGGTTTGCTTTTGTCCAACCTCTCAGTCTCGCATCCGCTCGACAGCTCCCCTAGTAGGGGAACCATTGGCATTGCGTAAAGCCTTGCCTCTTTGCCAAGGCCTCTCCTACTAGGAGAGGTGGCATTGCGTAGCAATGACGGAGAGGTTGAGGACTGTTTGATCTTATGATAACTATTATACCTCAACTCCCCGCACTTTTCATCTCCGATGAACTGTGCTATACTGAAAATATCGCAAAAATCGACACCATGGAGGGGAAAAACCTATGTCCAAGCAGCGCCTGCTTTTTATCACCACCGGCGGCACCATTGCCAGCGTGCGCACCGCACAGGGACTCAAGCCTGTTCTGACCAGCGAGGAGCTGCTGGCCCATCTGCCGGAATTGCAGCAGCTCTGCTGCCCGGAAACGCTCAACCTGTGCAGCATCGACAGCACCGACCTTGGCCCGGAGCACTGGCTGATGATGGCCAAGGCCGTGCAGGAAAACTATGCGCTTTACGATGGCTTTATCATCTGCCACGGCACCGATACGCTGGCCTACTCGGCGGCGGCGCTGTCCTACCTTATTCAGAATGCGGACAAGCCCATCATCCTCACGGGTGCCCAGCAGCCCATTTCCAACGAGATCACCGATGCCAAGAAGAACCTGCGGGACAGCGTGATCTGCGCCCTTGACCCGGGCAGCCGGGGTGTGATGGTGGTGTTTGGCGGGCACGTCATTGCGGGCACCCGCGCCAAGAAGAACAAGACCATCAGCTACGATGCCTTTGCGTCGGTCAACTTCCCGGCGCTGGCGCTGGTGCAGGGCGACCGGCTGGTACGGTATGTGGCTTCGCCCTGGCCCACCGGCCCTGTGGAGTTTGGCCGGGCGCTGAACCCCAAAGTGTTCCTGCTCAAGCTGACCCCCGGCCTTGGGCCGGAGCTTATCCCGGCCATCTTTCAACAATATGACTGTGTCATTGTGGAAAGCTTTGGCGTGGGCGGTATTCCCCAGCGGCTCATGGATGCCTTTGCCGAGGAGCTGGGCGACTACGACAAGACCCACAAGATCCTGATCCTGACCACGCAGGTCACTTATGAGGGCAGCGATGCGGGCATTTACGAGGTGGGCAAGCGGGTCAAGAACCGCTTCCGCTTCCTGGAGGCCCACGATATGACCATTGAGGCCGTTGTCACCAAGGTCATGTGGCTGCTGGCCCAGAACTGCGAGAACTTTGACCAGCTCCAGCAGCGGTTCTACCGGCAGATCAATTTTGATACATTCTATCATTGAAACAAACGGGAGATGCCCCACCGGCACCTCCCGTTTCTGTTATGCGAACACCAGCTGCACCAACAGCACATAACACACCGGAGCCCGGTACAGCTTGTATGGTTTTGGATTCTTTCATGTACACTAACCCCCTGGATTAGTAGTATAACAGATTTCCGGGATTTTGCAAGAAAAATCCCGGGGCCGGATGTTTCCTGTCAATTTGAAAACTTTTTGTCCGTCACTCGTGGACTTTTGGCGAATCAGGACAAAGTTTTTTCAAAAGACTTGCACTTTGATGCTTTACTGTGGTAAAATCAAAGCGTACTTTCATTTGGAAAGACAAGGGGGAAAAAGTATATGACCAACATCTGCATCATCGCCACCATCATCATCTATCTGGTGGCAATGCTGTTGGTTGGGTTTGCATACAGCAAGTCCAACAACGACAGCACCGATTTCTACCTCGGCGGCCGCAAAATGGGCCCGCTGGTCACGGCCATGAGCGCCGAAGCCAGCGATATGTCCAGCTGGCTGCTGATGGGAATGCCGGGCCTTGCCTACCTCACCGGCATCGCCTCGCCCGGCTGGACCGCCATCGGCCTGGCGCTGGGCACCTGGCTGAACTGGCTCATCGTGGCCCGGCGGCTGCGGCGGTATTCGGCCAATCTGGAAGCCATCACCGTGCCGCAGTTCCTGTCCCTGCGCTTCCACGACCAGCGCAATCTGCTCAACGCACTGGGCGCGGTGATCATCATCGTGTTCTTTGTGCCCTACACGGCTTCGGGCTTTGCCGCCTGCGGTAAGCTGTTCCACAGCCTGTTCGGCGTGGATTACATGGCGGCCATGGTGGTCTCGGCCTGTGTCATCGTGGGCTATACCATCACGGGCGGCTTCCGCGCCGTTACCACCACCGACCTCATCCAGTCCATCGTGATGAGTCTGGCCCTTGTGGCTGTGCTGGTGTACGGCATTGGCGCGGCAGGCGGCTGGGATGCCGTTGTGGCCAACGCCAAGAGCCTGCCCGGCTACCTGACCATGATGGCCAGCCATAACGCCGCCGAGGGTACGGCCACCTCGTACAGCCTGCTGGACATCGTCTCCACCATGGCGTGGGGCCTGGGCTACTTCGGAATGCCCCACATCCTGCTCCGCTTCATGGCCATTGAGGAGGAAAAGAAGCTGGTACTCAGCCGCCGCATTGCCAGCGTGTGGGTCGTCATTGCCATGACAGCCTCCATCATCATCGGCATGGTGGGCCTTGGCATGACCAAGGCAGGCGCGCTGGAGTACCTGAGCGGCTCCTCCAGCGAGACGGTCATCGTCCGCATTGCAAACCTCATTGCACAGCACGGCATTCTGGCAGCCGTGCTGGCGGGCCTGATCCTGGCGGGCATCCTTGCCGCCACCATGTCTACCGCCGACAGCCAGATGCTTGCCGCCGCGTCCAGCGTCTCCCAGAACATCCTGCAGGAGTTCGGCCACATGAAGCTGACCGAACGCCAGAGCCTGTTTGCTGCCCGCCTGACCATTATCTGCGTCAGCGTGGTGGGCGTGGTGCTGGCCCGTGACCCCAATTCCAGCGTGTTCGGCATCGTCAGCTTTGCATGGGCCGGTTTCGGCGGCGCGTATGGTGCCGTGATGCTCTGCGCCCTGTTCTGGAAGCGCTGCAACTGGCAGGGTGCGCTGGCCGGGATGCTCGCTGGCGGCCTGATGGTCTTTGTCTGGAAGTACCTCATCAGTCCGCTGGGCGGCGTGTTCAGCATCTATGAGCTGCTGCCCGCCTTCCTGACCTCGCTGCTGGTCTGCGTGGTGGTCAGCCTGGTCACCCCCGCCCCCTCGAAGGAGATCGAAGCCGAGTTTGAGGCGGCGAAATAAGAAACAATAGAAAGCAAGGGCCATTGCACAGATTCTCGTGCAATGGCCCTTGCTTTATGCTCGGCGCACAACGCCGTTCTCAACAAAAAAAGATTCGGCTAAGAAAAAATATTTTGCATACAAAAAAAGAAAAGATTGCTTGTGCAGAATCACGAAAATGCTGCACGGATTAAAGAATACAACAAGAAATACTTTTAAATCGTAAATTCTTCAGGCGGAATCGTAAAAAAATTCTAACATTTTGGAAAGAGATGCCGTATCATGGATTTATAAATATGCATACGGCTTGCGGGCGGTGTGCCAAAATTGTCCGGAAAGTTCAGAAAGGAGTATTTTCATGGGGAAATCAACAGTGGATGCGTCTGCAGGGTTTGGATTGCGTGATAAACTTGCATACGCAGCGGGTGACTTTGGCTGCAATATGAGTTTTGCACTCAAAGGCTACCTGACGATTTATTGGACGCAGTTTATGGGGATCGACAACTACCTGATGGCATCCCTTCTGCTGATCGTGCAGATCTGGGACGCAATCAACGATCCGATTATCGGAGCAATGGTAGATGCGGATACGCGCAAATACCGCCGGAACAAGTTCCTTGCCTATATCTGGTTCGGTGCGATCGGACTGACCGTGGCCGGTGCACTTTGCTATCTGCCGTTCCCGCAGGCTCCCGGTATGGTCAAGAACATTCTGTTTGTGGCAGGCTATATGATCTGGGATGCTTTCTACACCGTTGCAAATGTGCCGTATGGCTCGATGCTGTCTCTGATCTCGGATGACCCGATCCAGCGTGCACAGCTGTCTACCTTCCGCTCCATTGGTTCTATGGGCGGTGCGCTTCTGACCGGTATGCTGATCCCGGTGATCATTTATGATAACCAGAACAACCTGCGCGGTGAGCAGATGTTTGTCATTGCTCTGATCATGGGTTTGATCGGTCTGGTCTGCTTCCGCTTTATGGTCACGAACACAAAGGTGCGTGTGGACACCACGATCACTCTGAAAGAGGATGCACCAAAGTTCAACATCATGAAGGCGTTCAACAACTTTATCCATAATCGCCCGGCTGTGGGCGCAACGCTGGCACCTATCGCAACGTTTATTGGTATGTATGGTGCCTCTACTGCAGGTCAGATCCTGTTCCAGGCTTATTTCAAGAATGCAAAGATCTCCGGCATTGTGGGTATGATCTCCTACTTTGGCGTTTTCATCTTCAGTCCTTTTGTGAGCCGTATCGTCAAGCGCTTTGGCAAGAAAGAAGCCGTGACCTTTGGTTCAGTCGTCTGTGCGCTGGCGTACGTCCTGATGCTGGTTCTGCCCATCACACCGGACGGCCGGGGCCTCAGTCTTTATGTCCTGTGTCAGGTCATTGCAATGCTGGGCGGCGGCATCGGAAGCTGCCTGAGCTGGTCTCTGATGGCAGATGCGATCGATTATAACGAGTGGAAATTTGGTGTGCGAGAAGAAGGCACTACCTATGCACTGCACTCCTTCTTCCGTAAGCTTGCACAGGGCATCGGACCTTCTCTGGGCCTTGTTCTGGCAACCAAACTGGGCTATGATGCATCTCTGAAGGCTGCACAGACGATCGAAGTGGCAACCCGGATGCGCTATCTGGTGCCGGTCATGTATCTGGGAAGCTATATCGTGATGATCATTGCGTACGGCGTGGTGTTCAATCTGGATAAAAAGACCCTGGCGCAGATGGAAAGCGATCTGAAAGAACGCCGTGCAAAGAACGAAAAGTAAAGGATCTTAAAATCAGAGGAATATAAGAACGGAAACCTTCTGATAAGATGATAGAAAGCCCTCCTTTCGCCTGAGTGCGACAGGAGGGCTTTCTTTTTTTCAGTTGATCAGAATCGCCATCATCTCAGCGCAGGGGACCACGAAGCCGAACCCGAAGAAGAACAGCAGGTCGAGCACAAACTTCCAGAGCCGGACAGTAGGGGAGCAGAAGTTCATGGAGCGGGTGACGGAGGCACCTATCTCACCCCAGTGTCGGTAGTAGCCGGTCTGCTCAAAGTTGTTCCAGAGCTCCAGCGAGAGAAATTCTATCCCGACGAACAATGGAAAAAACACCCAGGAGGGAAGCCAGCCGTCTGCCTGCAGGTTCCCATTGCTCAGGGTACGCCAGTGGACGGCCATCCGGCCCGGGCAGGCGAGGATGCCCCAGATGGCCAGTGCGGCACTGAGCCAAAACAAAACTGCCCGTACCGAGCGCCAGTCAATGGATTGTTGACGGCGCAGCAGGGTAAAGAAATCTTCCAGCGGGACTTCCGGTGCAATATCTGCCTCCTGCGGGTCGCGGCAGTGCATCAGGTCGGCAAGGGTCAGCCCCAGCGCGTCGGCCAGTGGTTCCAGCGTGTTGATGTCCGGCAGGCCGACCCCGCGTTCCCATCGGCTGACAGCCTTATCTGTTACATGCAGCTGCTGGGCCAGCTCTGCCTGTGTTAATCCTTGTGACTTGCGCATCCGGGCGAGAAATGCCCCGAACGTTTTCGCATCCATTGTGCTCACATCCTTTGGAAAAAGGATAGCATACCACGCACCAAAAGGCAATCGACGCTTCGTTTACAGACGCTGAAACGCAAAAACTCCCCACCCTGTGCTCGGTCAATGAGCACAGGGTGGGGAGCTTCTTTATATGGAGTTCAGAAGAAAAATGCTGGGATCAGAGCTTACAGCTGGGGGCCGGCAGAGACCAGAGCCTTGCCGTGCTCGTTACCCTCGTACTTCTTGAAGTTCTTGATGAAGCGGCCAGCCAGATCCTTGGCCTTCTCCTCCCACTGGGAAGCGTCGGCGTAGGTATCGCGGGGATCCAGGATGCCGGTGTCAACACCGTTCAGGACGGTGGGAACCTCGAAGTCGAAGTAGGGGATCTTCTTGGTGGGCACGTTGTTGATATCGCCGTTCAGGATAGCATCGATGATGCCACGGGTGTCCTTGATGGAGATGCGCTTGCCGGTGCCGTTCCAGCCGGTGTTGACCAGGTAAGCCTTAGCGCCGCTCATCTTCATCTTCTTGACCAGCTCCTCAGCGTACTTGGTGGGGTGCAGCTCCAGGAAAGCCTGGCCGAAGCAAGCGGAGAAGGTGGGGGTGGGCTCGGTGATGCCGCGCTCAGTGCCGGCCAGCTTGGCGGTGAAGCCGGACAGGAAGTAGTACTGGGTCTGCTCGGGGCTCAGGATAGAGACGGGAGGCAGAACACCGAATGCGTCAGCAGACAGGAAGATGACATTCTTTGCAGCAGGTGCAGAAGAGACGGGGCGGACGATGTTCTGGATGTGGTTGATGGGGTAGGACACACGGGTGTTCTCGGTGACAGACTTGTCAGCGAAGTCGATGTGGCCCTCAGCATCCAGAGTGACGTTCTCCAGCAGAGCGTTGCGCTTGATGGCGTTGTAGATATCAGGCTCGGAGTCCTTATCCAGGTTGATGACCTTTGCGTAGCAGCCGCCCTCGAAGTTGAACACGCCGTTGTCGTCCCAGCCGTGCTCGTCATCGCCGATCAGCAGACGCTTGGGATCGGTGGACAGGGTGGTCTTGCCGGTGCCGGACAGACCGAAGAAGATGGCAGTGTTCTCGCCGTTCAGGTCGGTGTTGGCGGAGCAGTGCATGGAAGCAATGCCCTTCAGCGGCAGGAAGTAGTTCATCATGGAGAACATGCCCTTCTTCATCTCGCCGCCGTACCAGGTGTTGACGATGACCTGCTCCTTGCTGGTGATGTTGAACATAACAGCAGTCTCGGAGTTCAGGCCCAGCTCCTTGTAGTTCTCGACCTTGGCCTTGGAAGCGTTGTAAACAACGAAATCAGGCTCAAAGTTCTCCAGCTCCTCAGCGGTGGGCTTGATGAACATGTTGGTGACGAAGTGTGCCTGCCAGGCCACTTCCATGATGAAACGGACAGCCATGCGGGTGTCCTTGTTTGCGCCGCAGAAAGCATCCACAACGTACAGGCGCTTGTTGGACAGCTCCTTCTTTGCGATCTCCTTCACGGCAGCCCAGGCTTCCTCAGAAGCGGGGTGGTTGTCGTTCTTGTACTCGTCGCTGGTCCACCAAACGGTGTTCTTGGAGTTCTCGTCCATCACGATGAACTTGTCCTTGGGGGAACGGCCGGTGTAGATGCCGGTCATAACGTTCACAGCGCCCAGCTCGCTGACCTTGCCCACTTCGTAGCCTTCCAGGCCGGGCTTGGTCTCTTCCTCGAACAGCTGCTCGTAAGAGGGGTTATACACGACCTCGGTCGTGCCGGTAATGCCGTACTTGCTCAGATCTACCTTTGCCATAATACTTATACCTCTTCTTTCGTTCAGATCAATTCTGATCGCGCGACGCACATGCCCTTAGCCAATGGGCAGCGCGGGCGATGAAGAAATACAGATGCGTATTCTCCTGTTTATCATTATACATAAAATCGTTCCAAAATCAACCAGAGGGAACAAAAGGTTCTTATAAATGTAACAAATTTTATTCAGAATCTTAGCTGTTTGAAGTGATTTCATAAGAAGAAAGGGGAACCGCGGCGAACAAAATAAAGAAAAGAGACCCAAAACACAACTTTGATAATATTTTGTCGATTCTGGATGCAAGCGGGTATCCCAGAGCGGAAAAACCGGGGCGGGAGGCCCGCAGCACAAATTTCTGAAAAACTTGAAATTTCCTGTTGACAAAGTACGACTGCTATGCTAAAATAATCGAGTCGGGAGCGAAACCCCGATGCGAAAATGGACGTATGGCCCGTTGGTCAAGCGGTTAAGACAGAGGCCTCTCACGCCTTTAACATCGGTTCGATTCCGGTACGGGTCACCATTTTATAGTAGTAAAACGGCTGTATGCCGTTTTATATAGATGCCTCTTTAGCTCAGTCGGTTAGAGCACCTGACTGTTAATCAGGGTGTCGCCTGTTCGAGTCAGGCAAGAGGCGCCAGCAAAGCGATGGAAATGTTCCATCGCTTTTTTCTTTTTGTTGACAGCGAATGCGGCGGGGGATATACTTATAAATAACGATTAAACCTCTCAGTCCGCCTGGCGGCGGCCAGCTCCCCTGGTAGGGGAGCCCTTGGCAGAAGCAGAACGTTTTTCGGAAAAGGCAAGGCGGAGCAAGGAGACTTTTGAGGAGAAGAATTACAATGAAACAGATCATTCTGACCGGCGACCGTCCCACGGGCCGCCTGCATGTTGGCCACTACGTTGGCTCTTTAAAGGAGCGCGTGCGCCTGCAGAACACCGGCAAGTTCGACGAGATCTATATTATGATCGCTGACGCGCAGGCCCTGACGGACAATGCCGATAACCCGGAGAAGGTCCGCCAGAACATCCTGCAGGTGGCACTGGACTATCTGGCCTGCGGTCTGGACCCCAACAAGGTCCACATCTTCATCCAGTCCATGGTGCCGCAGCTGACGGAGCTGAGCTTCTATTATATGAATCTGGTCACGGTGAGCCGCCTGCAGCGCAACCCCACCGTGAAGAGCGAGATCCAGATGCGGAACTTCGAGACCAGCATCCCGGTGGGCTTCTTCACCTACCCCATCAGCCAGGCAGCGGATATCACGGCGTTCGGTGCCACCACTGTGCCGGCCGGTGAGGATCAGATGCCCATGCTGGAGCAGTGCCGCGAGATCGTGCACAAGTTCAACGCCGTCTACGGCGAGACCCTGACCATGCCTGAGATCATGCTGCCCCAGAATGCCGCCTGCCTGCGCCTGCCCGGCATCGATGGCAAGGCTAAGATGAGTAAGAGCCTGGGCAACTGCATCTACCTGTCGGATGAGCCCGAGGACATCAAGAAGAAGATCATGTCCATGTACACCGACCCCAACCACCTGCGGGTGCAGGACCCCGGCAAGGTGGAGGGTAACCCCGTGTTCATCTATCTGGACGCTTTCAGCCGCCCTGAGCACTTCGCCGAGTTCCTGCCGGAGTACCAGAACCTCGATGAGCTCAAGGCCCACTATCAGCGTGGCGGTCTGGGCGACGTGAAGATCAAGAAGTTCCTCAACGCCGTCATGCAGGCCGAGCTGGAGCCCATCCGCAACCGCCGCAAGGAGTGGGAGCAGCGCCTGCCCGAGGTCGTGGAGATCCTGAAGGAAGGCAGCGCCGTGGCCGAAAAGACCGCTGCCGCCACCCTGGCCAATGTCCGCAAAGCCATGCGCATTGACTACTTCGCGGATAATAACCTGCTGAAGTAACAAATGGTAGAAACAAAACCGCCTGTGCCCATGCGATTATGCTGGGTGCAGGCGGTTTTTGCGTGGCTGCAACCGCTGGTTGACAAATTTCAAGCCGCAATTGGTGGTTGTCAACTGGAAAATCTGCTATGATAACAGCATAGAGGACGTCCGCCGGAATCCATTGATACGCCGCCCTGCGGCAGAAAAGAGAACACTATGATCTTAGCAGAAAAAATTGCCCTTCTCCGCCGCCAGAATGGATGGAGCCAGGAGGAACTGGCCAATCAGCTGAATGTCTCGCGCCAGGCGGTCTCGAAGTGGGAGGGCGGAACGTCCATCCCCGACTTGGATAAAATACTGAAGCTGAGTGCTCTGTTTGAAGTGAGCACCGACTACTTATTAAAAGATGAGCTGGAACAGCCCGATGCCACGGCCCCGCTGCCGAAGGAAGAGCGGGTGACAGAACCCTGCCGCACCGTCTCATTTGACGAGGCAAACGCATATCTCAGCACGGTGCAGGCCGTGCATGGGAAGGTGGCGGCGGGTGTGGGCTTGTGCATCCTCAGCCCCATCGCGCTGCTTGTTCTGGGCGCATGGAGCGATGGTACACCCAGCGAAGAGCGGATGGCAGGGCTCGGTGTCATCTTCCTGCTGCTCTTCGTTGCGCTGGGGCTGCTGCTCATCCTGCCCGCCGCCATCCGGCTGGAAGCGTTTGAATATCTGGAAAAAGAGCAGATCGCCCTTGCCTATGGTGTGGAGGGCATCGTGGAGCGGCAGAAACAGGAGTATGCGCCCACCTACCGCCGCAGCATGACCCAGGGCGTGGTGCTCTGTGTGCTGGCCGTGGTGCCGATCCTGGGTACGGCCATGCTGGGAGTACCAGACTTCTGGGTCGCTGCCGCAGTCGGCCTGCTGCTGGCCATTGTGGCCGGTGCAGTACAGTTGTTCATCCGGGCCGGGATGACCCAGGGCAGCTTTGATAAGCTGCTGCAAACGGGGGAATACACCGTCCGCGAAAAGTGGACGAACCGCCGCGTCGGTTGGTTTGCCGGGGCCTACTGGTGCCTTGTAACGGCGGTGTACCTCGCTGTCAGCTTCTGGAACAACAACTGGGAAAAGAGCTGGATCATCTGGGCCGTGGCCGGGCTTGTCTTCGCCGCCCTCTACTCGGCCGTCCGTGCGTGGGCAGACCGAAAAAATCAGTAAACGAACAGCGCCGCTCTCCCGGTCATGGGAAAGCGGCGCTGTTCATTTAACGTTTCAAATCTGCAAATAGTTCATCCAAATCCGTATCATGCTTTACATTGGGGTCTCGCGCAATGCGCTCGGCTTCCAACATGGCAGCAATGGTTTCTTCGTTTGGATGCTCTTCACTTTGCAGCTCTATTTTTACAATATCAGGCATTGTAGCTGCGGGTCTTGATCTCCTCGGTGACCTTTGCGATGAATTCATCCACTTCCATCGTGGTGGTCTCGCCCTTGCGGTCACGGACAGAAAGGTTGCCGGCCTCGGCTTCCTTTGCACCCAGAACCAGCATGTAGGGCACACGGTCCACCTGCTGTGCGGCACGGATCTTGTAGCCGATCTTCTGGTTGTCATCGTCCAGAGCCACGCGGACACCGGCCTCCACCAGCTTCTCGGTGATGCTCTCCGCATACTCGAGGGTCTTTTCGGAAACGGGCAGGACCTTGACCTGAACAGGTGCCAGCCAGGTGGGGAACTTGCCCTTGGTCTCCTCGATCAGGTAGGCCATGAAGCGGTCCAGGGAGCCCAGGATCGCACGGTGCAGAACAACGGGGGTCTTTTCGGAACCGTCCTTGTCCACATAGGTCAGGTGGAACTTTGCGGGCAGGCAGAAGTCCAGCTGGCAGGTGGACAGAGTATACTCAGCACCCACGGCGGGCTTGACGTTCACGTCCAGCTTGGGGCCGTAGAAGGCGGCCTCGCCGATCTCCTCGGTGAAGTGGATGCCCAGCTCGGTCAGCACCTCGCGCAGAGCGTTTTCGGCGTGGTTCCACATGGCATCGTCGTCGTGGTACTTCTTCTTGTCGGCGGGGTCACGCAGGGACAGAACGCAGCGGTAATCGGTGATCTTGAAGTCCTTGTAGGTCTCGAAGATCAGGTTGCAGACATCGGCGACCTCGCTCTTGATCTGCTCCGGAGTGCAGAACAGGTGGGCATCGTTCTGGCAGAAGTGGCGGCCGCGCTCAATGCCCTTCAGGGTGCCGGAGGACTCGTAGCGGAAATCGTGTGCGATCTCACCGATGCGCATGGGCAGGTCACGGTAAGAGTGGGGACGATTTGCGTAGATCATCATGTGGTGAGGGCAGTTCATCGGGCGCAGGACGTAGCTTTCACCCTCCATCTCCATGGCGGGGAACATGTTCTCGCGGTAGTGATCCCAGTGGCCGGAGGTCTTGTACAGGTTCACGGTACCGATGCAGGGGGTCATCACGTGCAGGTAGCCGCGTGCACGCTCCTTCTCCTTGATATAGTTCTCCAGCTCCTGCCAGACGGTGTAGCCTGCGGGCAGGAACATGGGCAGGCCGCGGCCCACCAGGTCGTCAGTCATAAACAGGCCCATCTCCTTGCCGATCTTGCGGTGATCGCGCTCACGGGCCTCCTGCTGCTCCTTCTCCCAGGCTTCCAGCTCTTCCTGGTTGTGGAATGCCACACCGTTGATACGGGTCAGCATCTTGTTTTCTTTGTCGTTCTTCCAGTATGCGCCGGACTGCTGGGTGATCTTGAAGGCCTTCAGCGCCTTGGTGTAGGTCAGGTGGGGTCCGATGCACATGTCAACGTACTCGCCCTGCTGGAAGAAGCTGAACTCGGTCTCGTCGGCCAGATCAGCCATGTGCTCGATCTTGTAGTGCTCCTGGCGCTCCTCCATCAGCTTCACAGCCTCGTCACGGGGCAGGATGAAGGGCTTGATGGCCAGATTTTCCTTGCAGATCTTGCGCATCTCTTTTTCGATGTTGGCCAGATCGTCATCGGTGAGCTTGGTGTCGCCCAGATCGACATCGTAGTAGAAGCCGTTCTCAGTGGCGGGGCCAAAGGCAAAGTCAGCCTCGGGGTACAGGCGCTTGATAGCCTGCGCCATGATGTGAGCAGCGGTGTGGCGGATAACATGCAGTTCCTGGTCCTGCGGGCACTCGTCCACATGGCCGTCTTTGTAGATGATCTTCATAGTGGTTCTCCTTTTGATGAAAGTTAAAACAAAAAAGCGCTCCATCCCGCTCAAATTTACGGGATGAAGCGCCTGAAGATTTCACGCGTTCCACGGTTCCACCCGAATTGCGTGCCCTTGAGAACACGCCACTCGCTGTGCTGTAACGGGCGCACCCGGCAGAGGTTCTCCTCTGCGCTCTGCGGTGGTAGAAGCCCGATGCACGGCAGGCTGCTTGCAGCACCCGGTATCCGGGGCAGCCCTCTCTGCGTCATGGGGAACGAGCTTCGGTTTGTCCGCATCATCGCTTTGGTCAGGATGAAACTACGCTGATTGTAGCACGATGGCGGCAAAAAATCAAGCTCTCCACGGCGAAAATCTGCGAAAAATCATTCTTCTTTTTTCTTCAGCTTGATCTGCCACTTGTGGGAGGCGTACTCCGGCCGCAGCTTGTTGGTGACAAAGGTCTGGCTGATGTAGAGGCCGTGGTGGCCCGAGAGCATGTAGCACACGCCGCAGCCCAGCGCAATAAGCTCCAGCCCCTGCCCGCCAAACAGCTCGAATCCCAGCAGGATGGAGGGGATCAGGGCGTTTGTGGCTCCGCAGAACACGCAGACCAGACCGATGGCACCGGCAAACCCGGCGGGCAGGCCCAGCCATGGCCCGGCGATGCAGCCAAAGGTCGCCCCGATGTAGAAACTTGGGACCACCTCGCCGCCTTTGAAGCCCACCGCCAGCGTCAGCGCGGTCAGGAAGATCTTGCACAGAAAATCCCAGGGCAGCGCGGCTCCCTGCTCCACGGCATCGGCAATGACGGCCATTCCGGCCCCGTTGTACCGCCCGACACCGAACAGATACGAGAACGCTACCACGGCTGCACCGCCCGCAAAAGCCCGCAGCCAGGGGTTGGGCATCCGCCTGGGCAGCTGGTGTTCCAGGGTGTGAAGCGTCCAGCAGAACAGCCGGGTCACGGCGGCACAGGCAATGCCCAGCAGGGCGGTCTGAAGCGCGGTTTCCAGCGTCAGGTGCGGGATGGAATTGAGCACAAAATTGGTCGGGGCGATCCCGAAGAACAGGGATACGCCGTAAGCAATGAGGGCCGACGTGAACGCGGGCATAAAGGCCGAGGTGAACGTCAGCCCCACGTCCTCCACCATCATGGCGAAGAGGGCGGCGGTCAGCGGGGTGCCGAACAGGGCGGAGAAGAACGCGGCCATGCCGCTGATGGTGGCAGTGCGGCGGACGTAGTCGCTCAGATGCAGCAGTTTGCCCACGTTCCAGCCGATGCTGCCGCCCATCTGCAAAGCGGCACCCTCGCGGCCGGCAGAACCGCCGCACAGGTGGGTGAGCACCGTGCCCAGAAAGATGGCGGGCACCAGCAGCGGGCTGACCGGCTCGCCGCTCTGCACGGCGCGGATGACATTGTTGGTGCCCACGCCTTCGCACTTTGTGACCTTGTAGAGTGCCACGATGGCAAGGCCCGCCAGCGGCAGGCAGAGCAGCAGCCAGCTCTGCGCGGCCCGCAGCTCGGTGACGTACTCCACGCTCAGGTGGAACGCTGTGCCGACTACGCCGCAGACCAGACCCGTGGGCACGGCCAGCAGCAGCCATTGCAGGACCACCCACAGGGCGGCTTTGGCCTCGCGGTTAAAATCATTCAAGTTGCTCATAGAAACTCCTGATACAAAAAAACTGAAAATTTTACACCCCAAAATAACACGCCCGCACAGGGATGTCAACCCGGAACCATTGCAGGGGGGCTCACATCGTGATGACAACGACAAACCCCTGCTTCCTTGTGCGGAGGAAGCAGGGGTTCTGCCGAATGGATTTCAGAAAAAGGAAAAGGAGAACAAGGAGAACAAATATCGTCACGCTTTCAAAGCGGGACAGCGGTTGAAATTGTGCGGAGCGTTACTCCACATCCTGCAGGGCGGCGAAGTCCTCTTCGCCGGTGCGGATCTTGACCACGCGGGTCACGTTGTAGACAAAGATCTTGCCATCGCCGATGTGGCCGGTGTACAGGGCCTTCTTGGCGGCATCCACCACAGCGTCCACGCTGATCTTGGAAACGATGACCTCGACCTTGATCTTGGGCAGCAAGGTGCTGTCCACAGGCACGCCGCGGTATTTCTCGGTGGTGCCCTTCTGGATGCCGCAGCCCATCACCTGGGTCACGGTCATGCCGGTCACGCCCAGATCGTTCAGCGCGGTCTTGAGCTGATCGAACTTGGAGAGCTTTGCAATGATGGACACTTTGTGCATACCGGTGTCGTAGATGCCATCGTGGATGACGGCAGGCTCCTTGACCACAGGCACGGCAGCGTTCATCTGCACGGCGCTTGCCTTGGAGGCATCATCCTCGCCCAGATCGGTGTTCTCGTTGGGCACCATGGCAGCGGCGTTGGCATCGGAGATGGAGAAACCGGCGTAAGCGGAAGCCAGGCCGTGCTCGTGGATATCCAGGCCGTCGATCTCCACCTCGGCGGGGACGCGCAGGCCGATGGTTTTGTCGATGATCTTGAAGATGATGAACATCACGACCACAACGTACACATCAACGGTGATAAGGCCCAGCAGCTGGGTGCCCAGCTGTGCAAAGCCGCCGCCGTAGAACAGGCCCTTGCCCACGCCGTCGCCGCCGTTGGAGAACAGGCCCACGGCAATGGTGCCCCACACGCCGTTTGCAAAGTGAACGGAGACAGCGCCCACGGGGTCATCGATCTTTGCGATCTTATCAAAGAATTCAACGCTCAGGACCACAAGGATGCCGGCCACGAAGCCGATGATAAAGGCACCGAAGGGAGAGACCGCGTCGCAGCCTGCGGTGATGGCGACCAGACCGGCCAGAGAGCCGTTCAGGGTCATGGAGACATCGGGCTTGCCGTAGCGCAGCCAGGTGAAGATCATGGTCACGCAGGTGGCAACGGCAGCGGCCAGGTTGGTGTTGAAGCAGACAAGACCCGTCAGGGTCATGGCCTCGTCGGTGGCAAGGCTCAGGGAAGAGCCGCCGTTGAAGCCGAACCAGCAGAACCACAGGATGAACACGCCCAGCGCACCGGCGGTCAGGTTGTGGCCGGGAATGGCGTGGGGGTTGCCGTCCTTATCGTACTTGCCGATGCGGGGGCCGAGCATTGCGGCACCCAGCAGGGCAATCACGCCGCCCACATTGTGAACGGCTGCGGAACCGGCAAAATCATGGAAGCCCATGCTCTGCAGCCAGCCGCCGCCCCACATCCAGTGGCCGCAGATGGGGTAGACCACCAGCGAAATGGCAGCGGAATAAACGCAGTAAGCCTTGAAGTTGGTGCGCTCGGCCATGGAGCCGGACACGATGGTGGCTGCCGTGGCACAGAACACGGTCTGGAACACGATGTACACCCACAGCGGGATATCAAGCCCCAGGTGGCTGTAATCGCCCTGAATGAACGGATCGAACCCGCCGATCAACGCGCTTGTGCCGCCGAACATCAGGCCGAAGCCGATGACCCAGTAGCACGGTGTGCCGATGCAGAAGTCCATCATGTTTTTCATCAGGATGTTGCCGGTGTTTTTGGCGCGGGTAAAGCCCGCCTCACACAGCGCAAAACCGGCCTGCATAAAGTAGACCAGGAATGCCGCAACCAGCACCCAACAGGTGTTTATGGAACTGAACATTATAATACCTCCCCGGTTTGTAATGCGCTCCCCGCACCGAATGTGCGCGGGAGCCTTGTTCAGGAGGCCCTCTATTCCTCCCGAGCAATATCCAGCGAAAACACAAAAGGCGCTGGCGGAATCACTTCCGTCAGCGCCTTTGCTTTCGATGGCACGAGTATAGCCCCTTTGTGCAAAACTGTCAAGAGCCGGGGCACGATTTTTACGTTTTACACAACCCAGAACCGAGAAAAAAGAGGGAAACTTTATAAGTCATTCTTTTTCTCAGCCTCACCGGCGGGCGTTTCTTCCTTTTTGCGGCCGGAGCGGTGCCCGCCCTCCATCTCCCAGTGGAGCATCAGGCTCATCATGGCCCGCAGGGCAAAGGTGGCCGCCAGCGGCACCACCGATTCCAGATTCTGCAACAGGAAGGTCTTGGCGATCTCCGCCGACATCAGGAACTCCAGCGCCGTGGTCAGGCCGCTGGACATCTCGTGGAGGAAATCGTGCTGGCCATGGAAAAAGGTGACCCGCACATAGTGGTAGGTGGCCTTGACAAGGCTGGTGACGATGATGAACAGGCCGATGATCTCAGCCAACCCGGAGATCAGCGGCACCGCCGTCTCCAGAAACCCCTCCATGCCGTGGGTGACGATCTGATTGAAATGGTATAACCATGCCATATTAGACTTCCTCGTGTTTCGTATCATAAACCGCCCTTTTCAGGGTGAGCAGGATGTGTTTGGATAGGATTAGTGTATCCGGTTTCCGGGGAAAAGTCAATTGAAGAAAAATTAAGCCAAAAAAGCCGTAACACAATCGAAACTGCGTTACGGCTTTTTACTTATAGGATGTACTTAGAAGAAGCGCTTTTTGGTCTTTTTTGCAGTGGCGGCAGCGTTTGCCGCAGCAGATGCACGAGCCTGAGAATTTACGCTTCCGGTAAAGTCATTGAAACCGTTCATAACTGTATTGGCCGTATCGAGAACACTCTCTGCTGTCGGATCGAGGCTCTTTTTATAGAAATCCTCCGCAACGATCCAGCCAAGGGTCTCGGTCAATGCAACAGAAGTGCCAGCACTGATGACACCGCCCACAACGGTTCCGACACCGGGAATGCCTTTGATAATGCCAGAAAATACAGCACGCCCGGTCTGGCTTGCCATTGTACCACCCAAAATGGATTTGGCTGCCGTTTCGGAAAGAGAAATATCGAAGATATGCCCCAAGCCGATAATCATGGTAATCTGAGCGGCAGTAATGGGAATGGTGTCAGCCATAGGAATCGGGATAATACCTGCAGCGGCGGCAGCTGTTGTGGCAGTGTGAATGACAGCGGCGCACTTGCTCTTCAGGTCATCCGGCATTGTAACTTTGGTTTTAGCCATTTTTTCCTCCTTTGAAGGTTGCGCCGCAGTTTGTGCAGCACTTCCTTCCACCCTGATTTTGTACAGTCAGTTTTCCGCAGTTGGGGCAACGTTCGCCGCGGCCCTTGCTTTGGATCGGAACGACCATTTTGTACCCACATTTGGTGCACTCACGGTTTTCACCAACTGTTTTGAAAAATGTGAATTGTTTGCAGTTCGGGCAGAGCTTTCCGGCCATTGGCTTCACCTCCATGAAGCAGCAAAAGAGTGTCGAAACTCGATGAATTTTGTCTATAACCATTATATATATATATATATATCGTCAATTGTTGAAATCGACAAAATTTCAATTGAGAAATGTAAAAAATGACAAAAAACACCCGGAAAGCCTTCTCAAAAAAGAAAAGGCTCTTCGGGTGCAAAGCGCTTGAAAATATATCCTGCTGCTTCCGCTTACAGCAGGGTCTTGATGTAGGTGGCCAGCTGCTCGTCCTTGCAGGAGGCGAAGAACAGCTTGCTGAACTTCTCGCCTGCAATGGCTCCCTTGAGCAGGTCCTGGTCGATGCTCTGCAGGCACTCGATCAGGGGCTTGAAGGTGGCGGCGCGCACATCATCCAGAATGGCCTTGTTCCGCATCTCGGGCACAACGCGCTCCTTGGGGTAGCCCTGACCGTGGCCAAAGCCGAACAGCTTCTCGAAGCAGTACTCGAGGTTCAGCTCGCCGCCCCAGCCAAAGCCCTTAGCAAAGGGCATGGAAACGGCGTTGCCGTCGTTGACGTGGGCAAAGGTGTAAGCGTCCACGGGGTCCTCCACATGGCCGCAGATCACGCCGGGGAAGCTGTTCAGGGCCAGCATGGCACCCTCGCCGGTGCCGCAGCCGGTGATGACGTAGTCGGCCGCGCCGCTGTTCAGCAGGATGGCGGCCAGAATGCCGCACTGAACATAAGTCAGCTGGGCGGCATCCTCTGCGGTGTACATGCCGTAGTTGACCACCTCGTGGCCCATGGGCTCCACCACCTTTTTCAGGGCGGCTTCAATGATGCCGTTTTTGGCGGCCTGGCTGTTTTCGTTGATGAGTGCAATTTTCATGGGACATTCCTCCCGTTTTTTCGGATACCTCTAAGATACATGAGCGGCGGTGCGCTGTCAAGCGGCCATCAGCCCAGCTTTTTCTTCTGCTGGTGGGCCAGGATGGGCATGAGCAGGGGCGTGGGAACGAGCTTCTGGGCCGTGGTGGCAAGGCGCATCAGGGGGCTGGGCACGATGATGGTCTTGCGGCGGAGCATCCCGCGCATGGCTTCCTCCACGCAGAGCTCCGGGGTGATGCCCTTGAGGGCGAACACCACGTCGGCGCGGTCGTTGAACTCGGTGTCCACGGGGCCGGGGCAGAGGGCACAGACATAGACCGGGCTGTGCTGCTCCCGCAGCTCCTCAGCCACGCCGCGGGTCAGGCTGACAACGTATGCCTTGGAGGCGTAGTAGCCCGCCATATAGGGCCCGCCCGGCAGCAGGCCCGCCGAGGATGCCACGTTCAGGATGGTGCCGAAGCCCTGGGCTTCCATCTTGCGCAGGGTGAACTTGAACAGCCGGTGCATGGCCAGCACGTTCACCCGCAGCATGGAAAGCTCCTTGCCCGCGTCCGTCTCGGAAAAGGCACCGCAGGCACCAAAGCCCGCGTTGTTGATGAACAGGTCGATGCGTTCGTCTGCCAGTGCTTCGCACAGGGCGGTGACCTGCGCATCCTGCGCAAGGTCGGCGGGTACGATGCGGCAGAGGGTGCCGTGTTTCGTCCGGAGCTCAGCGGCAAGGGTCTCCAGCCGGTCGCGGCGGCGGGCGGTCAGAATGAGCCGGAAGCCCAGCCGGGCATAGCGGCGGGCAAACTCCCGCCCGATGCCGGAGGACGCGCCGGTGATCCAGACAGTTTTGGTTGACATAAGCATTCTCCTTTTCTGCGGAAACTCCATTGCCTCTATTCTATCACGGCAGCGGGTGAGAATCCATGCAAAAATTCAAGGAAAAGCTGTCCCTTGTTGCCCGGGAAATTTTGGAGTATAATAGATTCAAAGAACAGCGCACTGACGCAGGAGGAAAGAAAAATGAACAAACCGGTATTGGTGGTCATGGCTGCCGGCATGGGCAGCCGTTACGGCGGCATGAAGCAGATCGACCCGGTGGGCCCCAAGGGTCAGCCCATTGTGGAGTACTCCCTGTATGATGCCCACCGCGCAGGCTTTGAGACCGTGATCTTTGTCATCAAGCACGAGATCGAGGATGCCTTCAAAGCCGCCATCGGTGACCGCGTCTCTCAGGGCATGAACGTGAAATACGCTTTCCAGCAGCTGGATGAGCTGCCCGCAGGCTTCACCATCCCCGAGGGCCGTGTCAAGCCCTGGGGCACCTGCCACGCCGTGCTGGCCGCAAAAGACCTCATTGATGGCCCCTTCGCCGTCATCAACGCGGACGACTACTACGGCCCCGAGGCCTTCAAGGTCATCTATGAGTATCTGTCCACCCATCAGGACGGCGCAGTTTACGATTACTGCATGGTGAGCTACCTGCTCAAAAATACCGTCTCCGAGAACGGCACCGTCTCCCGCGGTGTCTGCGTGGTGAACCCGGACGGCACCCTGCACAGCGTGACCGAGCGCACCGGCATCGAGACCTATGAGGGCGGCATCCGCTGCACCTCCCTCACCGGTGAGGGCACGGATGACCTGCCGGTGGAAGCGCCTGTCAGCATGAACCTGTGGGGCTTCGGCAAGAGCTTCCTGGACGAGGCCGACCGCCGCTTTGCAGGCTGGCTGCGTGAGAATCTGCCCAAGAACCCCCTCAAATGCGAGTATTTCCTGCCCACCGTGGCCAGCGAGCTCATCGATGAGGGCAAGGCAGCAGTCACCGTGCTCAAGAGCACCGATAAGTGGTACGGTGTGACCTACCGCGAGGATAAGCCCACCGTGGTGGCCGCCATCGCCCAGAAGACCCAGGAGGGCCTGTACCCCGAGGATCTGTGGGCGTGAGCAAAACAAAATCTGCTTGACTTTTTGAGCGATACAGCATATAATAAAGCTGTAAAAGAGATTGGTTGCAGTTCATAAAACTCACCAAGTAGCAACAAGAAGCCCCCGCGGTAGTGCGAATACCGAGGGGGCTTCCTGCTTGCTAAGGATTAGTGCTTACCGGCCTTGAACTGGTCGTCAAGCCACTTGCAGATGTAATAGCTGACTACACCCGCTGCGACGGACAGTGTAAAAGAGATTATAAAGTTCATAAAACTCACCCCCTTCCTCTTATAGATCGAGGTCGGAAGGCCGACAAGTACAGTATAACAGAAAATTCGACTCATTACAACGTAGAAGCACTGATATCCCAAGGGGCTGTGGGTATACGAAAAACGCTTGACTTTTGGCATTCCAACGCATATAATAGGAATGCGAAAGAGAATAAGGTGATATCCATAGGATCACCAAAGCAACAAGAAGCCCCCTTGACATTGCGACTGTCAAAGGGGCTTCCTGCTTGCTAAGGGTTAGTGCTTACCGGCCTTGAACTGTTCCTCAAGCCACTTGCAGATGTAGTAGCTGACCACACCCGCTGCGACGGACAGGATGAAAGAGAATAAAATATCCATAGGAATCACCCCCTTCCTCTTATAGATCGAGGTCGGAAGGCCGACAGGTACAGTATAACAGAAAATTCGACACATTACAACGCAGAAGCGCCCCATCCGGTGAGGGATGAGGCGCTTCTACGTATATTTGGGAATATTCGGGGATGGCGTTAGTTGTTCTTGAGCTCCTGTGCCTTCTGCCATGCATTCAGCACATCAAGCTTGCTTACTGGATTGGCCGGGAAGAATTTCATCTCTTCCGGAGCCGTGCCCTCATCGTTCAGGTCAGGGATAAGCTCGTTTTCCATGGCCCAGCGGGCGGCGTGCTGCAGGTCCATATCCTGCTCTTCCTGCCCGACATCGGGGTAGAGCAGTTCGGATTCGGGCATGGGTTTGCCTGCATCCTCCCACAGCATCATGGCAAGGGCGCTGCGGTTGCTGGGGAAGTAGGGCAGAGCCATCAGCTTGCCTGCAAATTCAGCGCCCAGAGAATAGGCCTGATAGCCCAGCACTGCGGTACCCACAGCGGCAGTACCAATGATCGCGGCAGTGCCCAGCACATTGGGCCCATCATCTTCAATGGTGGCATCCTTGGGCATGGCTTCAATGGTCACGCCCTCTTTGGGCATCACAAAGGTAAAGGTCTTGCCGGGGTTGACGATTTCCTCGCCGTTTTCGTCCAGCAGTTTTGCTTTGGACTGGATATCCCAGTGGTCAAAGCTCAGGCCGCTGTCCTTCCACAGCTGGTTGTTTTCGTCGAAGGTCACGGTAACAAGAGCACCCTCGTAAACATTGCCCTTGTCGCTGGCGGCGTTGTCATCGTAGGTAAAGGTGCCGACTTTCACAGTCAATTCATGGTCGGGGATGGCTTCCCACTTGGCGTACAGGGTGGTATCGCCGGAAACGGTATCGTTTTCAACATCAAATGCTTTGGTCAGTTCTTTGTCGGTGTACCAGCCGCCAAACGTATACCCGGCGGCGGTGGGTTCTGCAACTTTTGCAAGCTTGTCGCCAGTGTAAATAGTCTGAGCTACGGGTGCGGTGCCGTGGCCGTTCATTTCAAAAGTGACGGTGCAAAGATATTTCAGCACAGTAGGATTTTTGAAATTTCCATTATCCGTTTGTTCAAAGTTCGAACTGTTAATTAAATTATCCCATTGGTCAGCAGTACCTTTATAAACGACATTTTCTAAGGAAGAACATTTCAAAAATGCCTTTTGAACAACTTTTTTCACACTATTTGGAACAGTAACTGTTTTTAATTTTGAACATTCAGCAAACATTGCTCGCTCAATACTTTCAACGCCATCAGGAATGACAAATTCATCAAGGCTACTGCATTGATAAAATGCATGATGGTCAATATTAGTTACGCTTGAAGGAAGGGTGAGGCTCTGTAAACTAGAATTGCAATGGAATGCGTTCCCACCAATACTTTTTAGTCTTGAGCCTTCTTGAAAAGTGAATTTTTTAATACACCAATCATCATAGAATGCGTTTTCGCCAATAGTTTCTACCTCACGGGGAAGTTCAAATTCTCTAATTGCACAGCAATTTGCGAATGCGTCATGGTCAATCAATTTCAACTGACTTTCACTATCAAAAATAACATTAACAAGACCGGAGTTAGTGTGCAAGTCACCACACTGGCGAAATGCGTATGCCCCAATTCTTGTTATAGTTTTTGGTATTTTTATACTAACAAAATTTGGCTTTCCAACATAATCTTTATAGGGAGTGCTGTCTACCAGTCGGCAATCAAATGCACGGTCACCGATTTCTGTAACGGTATATGTTGTACCATTATTTACAACTGTTTCAGGAATTACTCTCTCCGTCTGTACTTCCACAGGCCCCACAACGGAGACAGTGGAACTGCTCAGTTTCTTATATCGCAAACCTTGATAATCAAATTCATCTTCTCCACGAGCGGGAATATCTGCCGCAAATGCCGTGACTGCCGACAGGGGCAGCATGGTGATCATCATGCAGACCGCAACCAATAAGCTGATCAAACGCTTAGGTCTCATAATTCTTTACTCCTTTTCAATGATTTTCCCAAAACTCTCTTTATTTCAGCCAAAACAAAAGAGCGCCGCACCGGCCAAACGGCTGGTACGACGCTCTGAACCCTTGTAGGCCCGCTGTGCGCTCGCTCTCCTGAAGGGAAGCCGACGCATCTTCACAAGGAGGTGCAAGGTTTCGTATTACCTTACCCGGAGAGAATAACGTGCAGCTGGCTGCCATGTTACAGGCCCTGTAGCTTTGCGTCGCAGCCTTTCGACTGGTTTGCCGATTCTTCAGTTTTAGCGGAAATGGCATTTTGCACAGAACAAGATACGCTTTTCTTTTTTTTTTGTCAATATGACGAAAGAAAGTTTGGAGAAGTATACAAAAGAAGTGTACAATGTGAAAAACATAAAGAAAACAAAATCGTGCAGCAGAACAAGATCTGCCTGACTTTATGGAGAATGCAGTGCAAGAAAAATGCCCCTGACCGAAAGAAGCCGGTCAGGGGCATTTGGGGTTGCTGCAGCGGGCAGGGTCAGTGCCTGCGCTCGTACTTCAGGCGCTCCCGCAGCTCGTCCAGAGAGCGGTGCTTTTCGCCGTGGCGCAGCTTGGGGTAAGCGCGGAGCATACGGCCCTTGCCAAAGTACTTGGAGCTCCGGGTGCGGGCGCGCATCTCCTCGCTGCGGGCCTGCAGCTCTTCGGCCAGCTGTTCCAGACGGAGCAGCTCTGCCGTGCGCTCTGCGGTGCCCTTGGCAGCCAGCTTGACGGCAGTGGCGGCCTCAGAGGCATTGAGCCGGGCCTCCTGGGAGGACTTGCGGGCAGCCTCCATGGCCTCGTCGGCCTTGGCGCGCAGGGCGGCAGCGGCATCCCGGGGGCTCAGTTTGGCGGCATTGTCCCGGGCCTCGGCAGCCGCCAGCTTGAGCTGCAGGCGGCTCTCGTCCATCTTCTGGTCCACATCCATGGCGGTGGTGCCCAGCAGCTCGGTCATGGCATCGGACACGGCGTGCATACTGTCGGCCACCTTTTCCAGGGCATCCAGCTCACGGGCCAGGTCAGAGGCCGCAAAGGCGGTCACCACCACGTCGGCGGCGTAGCAGGCGTACAGGATGCACATGAGGACAAAGCCCACCATCTGGGGGACCATCGCCACAAAGCCCGCGATCACGGGGTGAACGGCCTTCATCACCACAACGGTGCCCACGCCCCACAAAAGGGAGAACTCCAGGCAGATATATCCGCCGATGTTGAAGGGGAAGTCGCTGTAATCCCACCACCGGGTGTGGTAGAGCTTGTAGAGCGCCCAGCCGCCCACCAGCTCCAGCACGCTGGGCAGGATCACGCCGCCGATATAGAGCAGCAGCAGGTTGTCTGCCAGCGGCGAAAGGGTGAACAGCACGATGATCATGCCAAAGCCGTAGATGGGGCAGACCGGGCCGTTCAGAAAGCCGCGGTTCACCAGCTGGCCGGTGGAAACGGCGGCATAGATGACCTCCAAACACCAGCCCAGGCAGGAGTAGATCAGGAAAAACGCCAGGATCTGATACAGCGAAAAGCCGCAGACCATGGTGTTGACAAAAAAGGACATCTTACTCCTCCTTTGCGGCGGCAGCGGCTTCCTCCGCAGCCTTCCTCTTTTTCAGGACCTTGGGCTCGATCCAGGTCACGGCGGCATCGCCGGGCAGCTTTTTGGCGATCAGGGCCTTGATCTTGATGCCCATCTCGGTGAACATCCCCTCGTGCTCGGTGCGGATGTTCCACTCCGGCTCGTTTTCGTGCAGGTCAAAGGTCTTCCAGGTGATCTCGTAGCCGGAAGCGGGGAAGTACTCCAGGCTGTCGCGGAACAGGTCGTCGTCATCGGTCTTGAAGTAGATCTCGCCGCCGTCCTTCAGGAATTCGCGGTACTGGATGAGCTGGCGGGGATAGGTGAGCCGGTGCTTGTTGGAGGAAGCGTTCTTGCTCCACGGGTTGCAGAAGTTGATATAGATGCGGCTGACGGTATCCTGGGCGGTGAGCACGCCTTTGATGCGCTCGATGTCGGTGCTCATGATCTTCACGTTATCGATGGGGCGGCCTGCCTCGGTGTAAGCGGCCTCGATCTTGCGCTTGGCAAGGATCAGCACCTTGTCGGTGATGTCGATGCCCAGATAGTTGTTTTCCGGGTGGGCGCAGGCCAGCTGGGAGAGGAAGCCGCCCTTGCCGCAGCCCAGTTCCAGCACAAAGGGCTGCTCCGGGCGGGCATACTGTGCGTGCCACTTGCCGCCCCAGATCAGGGGCTCGTGGACGTGGAAATCGGCGGCCATCAGCTCATCGTGGGCGTAGGGTTTGAAACGCATTCTCATAGTTTGTAATTCTCCTTGATGTTGTGTGACTCCTTCAGCCGCCTTCGGCGGCAGCTCCCTCAGCGAGGGAGCCACCGGCGAAGAGGGAAAGCTTTCCGTACAGCCAAAGCCTCCCTCATTGAGGGAGGTGGCATCGCGCAGCGATGACGGAAGGAGTTATTTCGTCTTTCTCAAAAATTCTTCCACTTGTTCCGGTGCAGCGGCGCAGCTTCCCTGACAGATGCCGGGTTTGCCGCCGCCGCGGCCATTGAGGGCGGCGTTCAGGGTTTTGGTCAGGGCACGGACATCGCCGCCCGCCTGGGCAAGGCAGTAGCCGGTGCCCTTTTCGTTGGGGGTCAGGGCCGCGCACAGGCCGGTGGTGGCTTCGGTCAGGCGGACAGCCAGCCGGTGCAGGCCGTCCGGGTCCAGCCCCGGCACGATGCGGATGGCATCCGCACCGGGTGTTACCTGCGCGGCCAGCGCGTCAAAGAGCTGGCTGCACAGCCCGAAGTGGGTGAATTTCAGGGCGGTGTACTCGTCATACACCCGGTGCACGGCGTTGGCCGTCTCGCTGGCCTTGGCGCTGAGCAGGGCACCGATCTCTGCCTGCCGTGCCCGCATGGCCTGCGCGGCTTCCAGCGCGCGCCCGCCGCAGACGACGCTCAGGCGCACGCCGCCCTTATAGTTTTCGGCGGCCAGGATCTTGATCTGGCCCACCGCGCCGGTAAAGGCGGTGTGGGTGCCGCAGCAGGCACAGACATCCGCCCCGGGGATGGTCACGATCCGCACCTGCCCCTCGATCTCCTTTTTGGAGCGGTAGGTCAGGGCGGCCAGCTCCTCCCGGGTGGGGTAGGTGATGTTCACCGGCACATTCTCCCAGATGATGCGGTTGGCGGCAGTCTCGGCTGCTTTCAGCCCCTCGGCGGAGATGGGGATGTTCGTGTCCATCCGCACGGCATCGGAGCCGATGTGGAAGCCCACGTTCTCGGCCCCGAACATGCTGTGCAGGATGCCGGAGAGGATGTGCTCGCCGGTGTGCTGCTGCATCTTGTCAAAACGCCATGCCCAGTCGATGGCCTGTGCGGCTTCGGCCCCGGGCACCGCCCCGGCGGGCAGGGAAGTGACCATGTGCCAGATGACACCCGCCTGCTCGTGGACATCGGTGACGGTCAGCACCGTGCCGTCGGCAAGGGTCAGGGTGCCCCGGTCGGCAGGCTGGCCGCCGCCCTCGGGGTAAAACACCGTGCCGTCCAGCGCGATGCGCCCGCCGCCGGTCCGGCTGTCCGGCTCTGCGGCTAGAATATGCCCCACCGCCTCCCGGCGGTAGGCATCGTGTTCATAGTATTTTTCGGTTGGCTGCATAAGCACCTCCTAATATAAAAACAAGTATACCACGTTTTTTGCCTGTGGAAAATAGTCTGCGGTTATGTTATGATAGAAAACAGACAAGCCCCAGCAAAAAAGTTTGAGACGAGGAAGGATTTACAATGCGTGAAAGTGGTATTCTGATGCCGGTGTCCAGCCTGCCCGGCCCCTACGGGATCGGCTGCTTTGGCAAAAAGGCAGAAAAATTTGTGGATTTCCTTGCGGCGGCAGGCCAGAAGATCTGGCAGATCCTGCCCCTGAGCCCCACGGGCTATGGGGACAGCCCCTACCAGAGCTGCTCTGCCTTTGCGGGCAACCCTTATTTCATTGATCTGGATGCTCTGAAAGCCGAGGGGCTGCTGACAGCCGCCCAGCTCAAGGCCGAGCCTTGGGGCAAGGACCCGCTGAACGTGGATTACGGCACCCTGTACACCAGCCGCTACAAGATCCTGCGTGCCGCCTATGCCGCCTGGCGCAGGCAGTGTGCAGGCCAGCACGGCTGTGCCCATTACTATCCGGATGCGTACTATGCCTTCACGCTGGAAAACGAGGGCTGGCTGGAGGATTATGCCCTCTACATGGCCCTCAAGACCGCCAACGGCATGAAGAGCTGGACCCAGTGGCCCCGGGAGTACCGCAAGCGGGAGCCGCAGGCGCTGGAAGCTTTTAAGGCAGAGAACGAGGAAGAGATCGGCTTCTGGAAGTTTCTGCAGTACGAGTTCAGCATCCAGTGGAAGAAGCTGAAAGCCTACGCCAACGCCAACAACGTGCAGATCCTGGGCGATATCCCCATCTATGTCTCGGCAGATTCCGTGGATGCCTGGATGGGCGGCCCGCTGTTTGAGCTGGATGCAGACGGCGGCTTTGCCCGGGTGGCAGGCTGCCCGCCGGATTACTTCTCGGCAGACGGCCAGCTCTGGGGCAACCCGCTGTACAACTGGCCCTACCATAAGCAGACCGGCTATGCCTGGTGGATCCAGCGTGTCCGCCATGCGCTGGGCATCTATGACCTGCTCCGCATCGACCACTTCCGCGGTTTTGATACCTACTGGGCCATCCCGGCAGACAGCACTACCGCCAAGACCGGCAAGTGGGAGACCGGCCCCCGGATGGAGCTGTTCAACGCGCTGGAAGGTGCGCTGGGCAAGCTGCCCATCATCGCCGAGGATCTGGGTGAGCTCTTCCCCAGTGTGCGGGAGCTGCTGGCAGACAGCACTTTCCCGGGCATGAAGGTGCTGCAGTTCGCGTTCGGCGGCGGGGACAGCGAGTACCTGCCCCACAACCACGTCAAGAACAGCGTGGTCTACCCCGGTACACACGACAACACGACGCTGACCGCCTGGTGGGACGAGAGCGCATCGGCCAAGGAGAAGGCTGTGGCCGCCGCCTACCTGCATCTGACCGGCTGTCAGCCCACCGCAAAGGAGGTGGCCGCTGTCAAAACAGAGGCGGCCCGCACCGCGCTGCTCCGGGCTGCGCTGGGCTCTGTGGCCGACCGTGCCATCATCCCCATGGCCGACTGGCTGGGCCTGGGCGAGGAAGCCCACCTGAACAGCCCCGGCAAGCTGGGAGGAAACTGGAGCTGGCGCGCCGCCGATGGGTTCGACACTGCCGCGCTGGCAAAGCGCATTCTGGCGGAGTGCGCCGTGTACTGCCGTACATAACCGGGCCGGAAACCCGGAGTGTGTTTAGCAGTTTGACGAAAATGTAAAAAATTACGTTAAAGTTTGTGCGTTTTGCTGGAAACGCCTGGCACAAGATGGTATAATTCCGGTAATGGGGCTGCGCTTTCAGCGGCCGTGTGGCAAAGCTGTGCCGGGAGGGAGAGAGTCCGGCACCGGATAATGGGGAAAAACGCATGAAAAAAGAATGGACGGAACAGGATCTGCGCACCTTTGCAGAAAACGCACAGACCGCCTTTGAGGACGTGACCCTGACGGAAGCCGATGAGGAGGCCGCGGACACCTGGCAGGACGATGGCCTGCAGGTGGATTATGTCCTGCGCAATGGGCAGGTGGACTGCGTGCTGCGCCGCCTGATCGAGGCGGACGGCAAGCTCTGGCAGCTGCAGATGACGGCTCCGCTGGCGGGCAGCGACCTGCCGGAGGATCGGATGACCGCGCGGGAGCGGGAGCTCTGCCGGGACGATATGAATCACGATTTCCTGACCGGCGTGTTTAACCGCCGCTATTTTGAAACGGAGTTCTGCACCCGGCTGGATGAGTGGACGGATGCTCACCGCTGTGCTTCGCTGGCGCTGGTGGCGCTGGACGATGAGGACGGGATGCGCACCCGGCAGGGCGATGCCGTGATGAACCAGCTGGTCTGTTTTGTGGCCAACCAGTGGAAAAAGTATTACGACCGCCCTGCAGAGCGGGTGGTCTGCCGCCTGACGGACACGCTGTTCGCCATCGGCTGCGCGGATAAGAACTGCGCAGAGCTGGCCGAGGAGCTGAACGGCATTTATGCCGAGATGCCCCGCGCGTGCGTGGCATCGATGGGCCTGATGCGCCGGGTGCCCTTTACCCAGTCCATCGGCTGCGCCTGCACCGGCGAGGTGCGGGGCAAAAACTGGGACGCACTGTATCAGCTGTGTGAGCAGCGCCTGAAGGCGGCCCAGACCGCCGGCGGCGACCAGATCTGCAGCAAATAAACCGAATGCATAAAATCCCCCTTTGCGGTACAAGCTAGTGCCACAAAGGGGGATTTTTGTATGGAAAATCAGAAAAATGATAACCTGAATCTGCTGGAAGCGGTGGTGCAGAACACGGAGATGGGCAAGAACACGCTGGAACAGATTGTGCCCATGACCGAGGACCCTGCCTTCCGGGCCGAGCTTCTGCGGGAGCGGAACCTCTACCGGGAACTGAATCAGGAGGCCCACACCGCCATCGAGGCCTGCGGCGGCACGGCTCAGGGTCAGAGCATCATGGCAAAGCTCAACACCAAAATGGGCATCGGCATGAAAACGCTCACCGACAGATCCACCCGCAATCTGGCCGAAATGCTCAGCGAGGGAAGCAGTCAGGGCGTGATGGACTGCATCAAGAGCCAGAAAGATTATCCTGATGCGGCCCCCGGCTCCAAGCGCCTGATGCAGAAGCTGCAGGATCTGGAGGAAGAGAACCGGCTGAAACTGGAGCAGTTTCTGTAAAGGCTGCTCCGGCTGCTCAGAGTGCTTCCACCATGGCCGCCACGATCCGGGTGGCGGTAGCCACGTACTCGGCGATGCTGAATTTCTTCACCACCAGCACCTCGTGGCCGTCCTCGTCGGCGTTGTCGCTCATGGCACGCAGGATGACGCAGGGCACATCGTTCTTGGCGGCGATCTGGCTCACAGCAGCACCCTCCATCTCAACGCAGTCGGGGGCGCACTTGGCCTCAATGGCGGCCTTGGTCTCGCTGTCACCCACGAACAGGTCGCCGGTGGCGATCTTGCCGGTCAGGGCCTTGACCCCGGCCTCGGCGCAGGCTTTTTCAGCGGCGGCGATGAGGGCCGGGTCACCGGCGTACTCCTTCAGGTAGGGCGGGTTCTGGCAGATCATGTCCAGCTGGGCATCGTGGTAGAGCACCGTCTTGCCAATGACCACATCACCAATGCCGATCTTGCTGGTCATGTTGCCTGCAATGCCGGAGAAGATGATCTTCTCGGCACCATATCGGGTGATGAGCACCTGAGTGGTGGCGGCGGCATTGGCCTTGCCCATGCCTGCACAGCAGACCACCACCTGCTTGCCTGCCAGCGTGCCCCTGTGGTACTCCACGCCGCCGTAGGGCTCCACGGTGACGTTTTCCAGTTTTGCACACAGCTGATCGACTTCATCGGGCATTGCGCCCATAATTCCGATAATCATATAGATGTCCTTTCTCCTGGGCAAAAGTGTCTCCCGCGCGCCGCGTGGGAGACACTTTTATCATACATCAGACGTTGAACAGGAACTCGATCACGTCGCCGTCCTTCACGACGTACTCCTTGCCCTCGGTGCGCTGCAGGCCCTTGGCCTTGACAGCGGCATAATCGAAGTTGTTGGCTTCCAGGTCGCCATAGCCGATGACGCTGGCGCGGATGAAGCCGCGCTCGAAATCGCTGTGGATCTTACCGGCGGCCTGAGGTGCCTTGGTGCCCTTGCGGATGGTCCAGGCGCGGCACTCCTTTTTGCCGTCGGTCAGGAAGGAGATGAGGCCCAGCAGGTCGTAGCTGGCAGTGATCAGGTTGTCCAGGCCGCTGGCCTCGATGCCCATCTCGGCCAGGAAAGCCTTCTTCTCCTCGGGGGAGTAGTCGGCAATGTCCTCTTCGGTCTTGGCGCAGATGGGAATGTAGCGGGCCCCCTCCTCGGCGGCGCGGGCGGCCACCAGCGGGACATAGCGGTTGTTCTCAATGCCCTCCATCAGATCATCCTCGCCCACGTTGCAGGCGTAGAGCACGGGCTTGGAGCTCAGCAGGCCCATCTCGTGCAGCACGGCCTGCTGCTCGGCATCCCCCTCGTCAAAGTCAAAGCTGCGGGCGGGCTTGCCTGCGCTCAGGTGGTCGGCCAGCTTCTGCAGCCAGGCGGCTTCAGCGGCAGCGCCCTTGTTGTTGCCGCTCTTGGCAGCCTTGGCCATCCGGCCTGCGCGGTTCTGAACGACCTCGAGGTCAGAGAGGATCAGCTCGTAGTCAATGGCATCGATGTCAGCGATGGGGTCCACGGCCTCGGCCTTGGTCACGTCCTCCACCACATGGATGATGTTGTCGTCATCAAAGCAGCGCACCACGTGCACGATGGCATCACACTCGCGGATGTGGCCAAGGAACTTGTTGCCCAGGCCTGCACCCTGGCTGGCACCCTTGACCAGACCGGCGATGTCTACAAACTCAACGATGGCAGGTGTTTTTTTGTTGGTCTGCCAGATCTCGGCCAGCTTGTCCAGCCGCTTGTCCGGCACGGCCACGATGCCGCTGTTGGGCTCAATGGTGCAGAAGGGGTAGTTGGCGGCTTCCGCGTTCTTGGTGGAAGTGATGGCGTTGAACAGAGTGGACTTGCCGACGTTCGGCAGACCGACGATACCTAACTTCATATAAAATACGCTCCTTACACGTTTTTTGGCATAACGATACAACTATCATTATACGCGATGAAAACCCGGAGCGCAAGGGGATGGGCGCAAAACAACAGATTTACACGGCGGGAGTTCTATATTATACTGTTCTTAAAATACGAACCGATTTCCGGAAGGAAAGGCAGGAGGATGTTATGGAACGCAACGACCCGCGCTATCAGGCTTATGTGGAGATCCTGAAGGAGGAGCTGATCCCGGCGATGGGCTGCACCGAGCCCATCGCACTGGCCTATGCGGCGGCAAAAGCCCGCGAGGTGCTGGGGGTGCTGCCGGACAGCGTGCAGCTGCAGGTGAGCGGCAGCATCATCAAGAACGTGAAAAGCGTCATCGTGCCCAACACCGGGCACCTGAAGGGCATGGAGGCGGCGGTGGCGGCAGGCATCATCGCCGGTTCCGCCGAGAAGGAGCTGGAGGTCATCTCGGAGGTCAGCGAGGAAAAGAAGTCTGCCATCCGGGACTATCTGCAGACGGTGCCCATCACCATCGAGCACACCGAGCAGGGGCATGTGTTTGACATCGTCGTCACCGAGCGCTGCGGGCAGGACTACGCCCGGGTGCGCATCGCGGACTACCACACCAACATCTGCCGCATCGAGAAGAACGGCACGGTGCTGTACGAGGTGCCCCTGCTGGACGAGACTGTGCAGGAGAATGCCCGCGCCGACCGCAGCCTGCTGAACATGCAGGACATCTGGGACTTTGCCGAGACCGCCGACCTGCGGGACGTGGCAGACCTGCTGGAACGGCAGATCCGCTACAACAACGCCATTGCAGAAGAGGGCCTGCTGGGCGACTACGGTGCCAACATCGGGCGGGTGCTGCTGACCACTTACGGCAACGATGTTTCCAACCGCGCAAAAGCCAAGGCCGCCGCCGGCTCCGATGCCCGCATGAACGGCTGTGAACTGCCGGTCATCATCAACTCCGGCAGCGGCAATCAGGGCATCACCTGCTCGGTGCCCCTCATCGAGTACGCCAAGGAGCTGCACAGCGGCAAGGAAAAGCTCTACCGCGCCCTCATCATCTCCAATCTGGTGGCCATCCACGAAAAGACCGGCATCGGCACCCTGTCTGCCTACTGCGGCGCGGTCAGCGCGGGTGCGGGTGCAGGCGCAGGTATCGTGTACCTGTGCGGCGACGGCTATCAGGCTGCCATCCACACGGTGGTCAACGCCCTTGCCATCGTGTCCGGCATCGTGTGCGACGGAGCCAAGGCTTCCTGCGCTGCAAAGATCGCATCTTCGGTGGATGCGGCGCTGCTGGGCTACAACATGTACAAGTGCAATCAGGAGTTCAAGGGCGGCGACGGCATCGTGATGAAGGACATCGAGACCACCATCAAGGGCATCGGACGTCTGGGCAAGGACGGGATGCGGCAGACCAATGAGGAGATCATCCGGCTGATGATGAGCTGAGCGGCGGAGCCTGCGTCCCAAAAATCATACAAAACCTTCTTTATTTTGTCATAACTCTTCCGTATAATAAGAAGTGGAATACTTTGTCACAAGGCCCGAAAGGGCCGGAACATACAGAATTGGGGAGGAAACCACTATGGCCAACGAAAAGATCCTCGTCGTGGACGACGATACCAACATCTGCGAGCTGCTGCGGCTTTATCTGACCAAGGAGGGCTATCAGGTCACCACTGCGAACGACGGCGAAGAAGGTCTGGACAAGTTCAATCAGGTCAAGCCCGATATGGTGCTGCTGGATGTGATGATGCCCAAGATGGATGGCCTGGAGGTCTGCCGCCGCATCCGCAAGCTGGGCAACACCCCCGTGATGATGCTGACCGCCAAGGGCGAGACTTTTGACAAGGTGCTGGGCCTGGAGCTGGGCGCGGACGATTACATGGTCAAACCCTTTGACACCAAGGAAGTCGTGGCCCGCATCAAGGCGGTGCTGCGCCGCTGCACCACCACCACCGCCCAGACCGAGAGCACTGAGGGTGTGATCGAGTTCGACAACCTGCGGCTGGACATGAACAGCTACGAGCTGCGGGTCAAGGGCAAGGTGGTGGAGGCTCCCCCAAAGGAGCTGGAGCTGCTGAACTGCCTGGCCTCCCACCCCAACCGCGTTTACACCCGCGACCAGCTGCTGGACGAGGTGTGGGGTTTTGAGTACTACGGCGACAGCCGCACCATCGATGTCCATGTCAAGCGCCTGCGCGAAAAGCTGGCGGGCGCTTCCGACAAGTGGGAGCTCAAGACCGTCTGGGGCGTGGGCTATAAGTTCGAGGTGCGTCAGTAATGCGCAAAAGTATTTCGGTCACCTTCTTTTCGATGGTGGCCACCCTGCTGGTGCTGGGCACAGCGGTGCTGGGCTGCTCCGAATGGCTGCTGTTCAGCCGCTATTTTGCCCAGGAGCGGTACGACACGCTGGACAGCGTGGCGGATGTGACCCAGCGCGCGGCGGATTATATCGTGCAGCAGGCGGCTCTGCCCAAGGGGGCCGAGCTGGATGCCCTGAACACCAAGCTGGAGATCATCGGCGAGAGTGCCGAGGCCTACCTGTTTTTCACCGATGAAGAGGGCAGGATCCTCATTGCCTCCAACCCCGAGATGGTGGGAACAGATATTGTGGGGCCGGAGCTTATGAAAAAAGTTGCCGGGGATCAGCCCTACCACACCCTGAGCACGCTGGACGGTGTGCTGACCGAGAAGAGCTATGTCTCGGTGCGGCACATGCAGGATGCACGGGGCAACAACAGCGGCTATCTCTTCCTCTGCTCCTCCGGTGCGCGGCTGACCGACTTCAAGGAGGAGTTCTGGTCGAACTTCTTCTTCTCGGCCTGTGTCATGCTGCTCTGCGCCAGCGTGCTGACCTCCTTCCTGATGCGGAAGCTGACCGACCCGCTCCAGAAAATCACCGATGCCGCCCAGCGGTTTGGCGGCGGGGACTTCTCTGTCCGTGTTGAGGGCGTGGAAGGTGAGGGCGAAGTGGTGGATCTGGCCCACACCTTCAACCAGATGGCGGAGAACATCCAGTCCAACGACAATTCCCGCGGCCAGTTCATGGGCAACATCGCCCACGAGCTGCGCACCCCCATGACCACCATCAAGGGCTTTGTGGACGGCATTCTGGACGGTACCATCCCGCCCGATATGCAGAACCACTACCTGCAGCTGGTCAGCGAGGAGACCGGCCGCCTGGCCCGGCTCATCCAGAACATGCTCGATCTCTCCAAGCTGGAAAGCGGCGAGTATCAGGTGAACGCCCGGATGTTCAACATCTGGGAGACGCTCACCGGTGTGGCCCTTTCGGCGGAGCAGCGCATCAACGACGGCATGATCGATCTGGAAGGCCTGACCATGGATGAAAAGGTGCTGGTCTACGCGGACCCCGACCTCATCCATCAGGTGGCTTATAACATTCTGGACAATGCCATCAAGTTTACCCCGGCGGGCGGCACCATCAAGTTCCATGTGGAGAAGCTGGGCCCCGAGGTGGAGATCTCGATCTGGAATTCCGGTCAGGGCATCAGCCCCGAGGCGCTGCCCTATGTGTTCCAGCGCTTCTACAAAGAGGACAGGTCCCGCGGCCTGCACGCCCGGGGGGCTGGTCTTGGCCTGAATATCTGCAAGGTGCTGGTCAACCTTTCCGGAGGCCAGATCCGTGTGGAGAGCCAGCAGGGCGAGTGGTGTCAGTTCGTGTTCACCCTGCCCGCCACGCCCCCCAACCCCAGCGGCATGAAGCGCCTGCCGGACGAATCCGGTCAGCCCGTGCCGGTGGAGGACCCCGCCAGCATGAAGCCTGTCAACTGAATCCGCGGCCAGACTGTCCCCCTGAAACGGGCGGGGCGGTCTGGTCGTTTTTGGTTTTGAAATGGATTTTGGATGGATCCGGGGGCAGGTTTGAGACTTTTCCGTGAAAAACACGGCTCCGGGTTTGATTTTTTGCGTGTTTTCATGTAAACTAAGAGTAACCATGCCCGCCCTGCATTCCGGCCCCAAAACAGGTGCTCTGGCAGAACGGATGGTGTAATCTTTCTGAAAAATAACGGAGAGTATAAAACACAATGACGATCATTAGTCCTTCGATCCTTTCGGCTGATTTCAATCAGCTTGGCGCAGACTGCCGCATGGTGCTGGATGCCGGTGCGCAGATGCTGCATTATGACGTGATGGACGGCCACTTTGTGCCCAACATCAGCTTTGGCGTGCCGGTGCTGAAAAGCCTGCACAAGGGGATGCCCGCAGCATTCTACGATGTCCACCTGATGATCAGCCACCCGCTGCAGTATGCAGAGCCTTTCATCAAGGCGGGTGCCAGCCTGTACAACTTCCACCTCGAGTGCGAGGACGACATCCAGCAGACCATCGATGCGGTCAAGGCACTGGGCTGCAAGGTGGGCCTGACCATCAAGCCCGGTACTGCGCCGGAGGCGCTGGCCCCGTATCTTGACCAGCTGGATCTGGTGCTGGTGATGAGCGTGGAGCCCGGCTTCGGCGGGCAGAAGTTCATGCCCTCGGCGCTGGAAAAGCTGCGCTGGCTCAAGGAAGAGCGGGCAAAGCGGAGCGCCCGCTACCTGCTGGAAGTGGATGGCGGTGTGGACGACACCACCGCCCCCCTGTGTGTGGAGGCGGGTGCCGATATTCTGGTGGCGGGCAGTGCCGTGTTCGGCGCAGCCGACCCGGCTGCGGCGGTGCGCCGTCTGGCCGCCCTGTGAGAGGTGCCTTACCATGGATGAACGTTTGATCCAGCAGCAGGAGCAGGAGCTTGCAAAGACGGGGCGGTACTATCTGCACGTCTGCTTTATGACCATCCCGCTGCTCTGCATGGCCTGCTTCCTGTACGGTCTGCGGCCCCTGCTGCTCTGCGGCGCGGCGCTGCTCACCGGCAATCTGTGTGACCGCTTGGTCTCCCTGCTGCGCCGCCGCGTGTATCGGGCCGGGGATTTCTCCAACGAGAGCTTTGCCCTCATCATCGCCCTGCTCATGCCCGCCACGGTGGACTGGTATGTGGTCATTATGGCGGTGCTGGCCGGTGTCCTCATCGGCAAGGAGGTGTTCGGCGGCTACGGCAGCTATCCCTTCAACCCCGCTGCTGTGGGCTACGCCGTGGCGGCGGTGTCCTGGCCGGAGCAGGTGTTCCGCTACCCCCAGCCCTATACCAACATCCCCCTGTGGGATGCCACCGGCGTGCCGGTGTCCAGCACCATCTCGGATACCCTGCGCAGCGGCGGCAGCCTGAACATCGGCGCAATTTCGCTGGTGCTGGGCGAGTATGCCGCCCCCATGGGCACCGGTGCCGCCCTCATCCTTCTGGCCTGCGGGCTTTTCCTCTGGCTGCAAAAGGATATCCGTCTGGGCGCTTCTGTCAGCTTTGTGGTCACCTGTGCCCTCATTGCCTTCCTCTTCCCCCGTCAGGTAGGGGTGAACGGCGTGGACATCGCCCTGCGCCTGCAGTGCGTGCGGGACGAGCTGCTGACCGGTGCCATGCTGTTCAGCGCGGTGTTCCTGCTCAACGAGCCCTACACCTGCGCCCACCACCATCTGGGCCGCATCCTGTACGGTGTGCTGGTGGGTGCGATCACCATGGGCTTCCGGTATTACGGCGTGTACGAGACGGGTGTCTGCTTTGCCCTGCTCACGGTCAACAGCATTTCCGGCTGGATGGACCGCACCGAGAGCCGCCTGTACCAGCTGATGCACCGCCCTGCGGCCGGAAAGGAGGGTGCTGAATGAAACGTTCCATTGCAGAACTGATCACCCGTGATCCTGAAAAGTTTGCCCACCATGACCGGGTGTTCAAAAATAACCCCGTTGTCATGCAGGGCATGGGTCTGGCTCCGCTGGTGGTGCTTGCCACCACGGGCAAAAATGCTTTGATGCTGGCCGTGGCTGTGGCCCTGCTGCTCACGCCTTCCCGGATGCTGGCCTGCCTGGTCAGCCGCCTGTTCCCCCTGCGGGACGAGCAGCCTGCCCCGGAAGAGCTGGAGAAAAAGCTGCTGCCCCGGGCGCTGGTGTACAGCGGCAGTGCGGCGGTGGTCTACCTTGCCGCTTATCCCATCCTGAACGCCGTGTTCGGCACCGACCTGCTGATGCTGGGCATCTACCTGCCCATGCTGGTGGTGGAGCCCTTGCTGACCTACCGCTTTGGCCGCGTGCAGGAATCTATGCACAAGGCTGTCTCCAAGGGTCTGCGCATCACGGTGGGCTACGCGCTCATCCTGTTCATCGTGGGCTGCCTGCGGGAGTGGCTGGCGCTGGGCAGTGTGTTTGGGATCCAGCTCAGCCGCTCTGTCCTGCCCATGGCTTCCATGCCGGCAGGCGGTTTCATCGTGCTGGGCGTGGTGTGTGCCGTCTGGCGCGCGCTGGCCCGCAAACACAAGGAATACCTGAAAACTGAGGCGCGCGGCACTCTGGCTGCGCACCCCCGGAAGGAGGTGCAGGATCAGTGAGTGCTGTGATGAATACCATCGGTGTGGCCTTTGCCTACGCCGTGCTGGCCCTGTTTGCCCAGAACGCCATCTTTACCCGTGGTCTGGGCGTGTCGCGCCTGATCCAGCTGGTGGGTGACGAGCGCACCAGCAGCTGGTGGTTTGCCCTGCTGCTCTGTGTTACCCAGACGCTGGTGGCTCCGCTGGCGTATTTTGCGGGTAGCCAGATCGTGGATCTGCCCTACCGTGCCCAGCTCCGCCCGCTGCTCTACCTGGCCTGTGTGGCGGTGGTCTGCATCTTTGAGCACGCCATCCTGCGGGCGGTCAAGGGCCCCCGCAGCGGCCTGCTCATCCGCATCCTGCCCATTGCCGCCGTGAACAGCGGCGTGCTGGGCACCGTGCTGGTGGAGCGCACCCAGAGCTTTACGCTGGCGCAGTCCATCGGCTTTGGCCTGGGCAGCGGCCTGGGCTACCTGCTGGCTGTGATGCTGGTGACCGAGGCGGGCAACCGCCTGCGCAGCAAGGCCATCCCCGAAGCATTCCGCGGCCTGCCCATCACCCTGATCTATATCGGTGTGCTGGCGCTGGCCATCTACGGCTTTACCGGCCATTCCGTGATCCTGTAAGTTGACCCCAAGGAGGGTGGTTGATTATGGCAAGATATCCCAAACGCCAGAAGGTCAAGCGCTACCGGCGCAGCTTTTACACCCGCGAGATGCGGCTGAAAAAGGGCATCGGCATTGCGGTGCTGGTGGTGGCCGTGCTGGCAGCGGCCTGGGTGGCCGCGCCCCATGTGCTGGACTGGGCCACCCATACCTGGTATACCGTGGTGCGGGATCGTGACCTCTCCGCATCCAGTGCTGTCAGCGAGAGTGCATCCTCCGGGGCACAGAGCACCGCTGCCAGCGAACCGGCAGCTTCCTCGGTGCCGGAAAAAGAGCCGGAGCCCGAGGTCAAGGGCACTGATATTGTGACTGGCCTGTGGGCAGAGGTGGATGTGACCACCCTGACCGACGAGGCCGCCATCCGCTCCGCCGCCCGGCAGCTCAAGGCACAGGGCATGACCTATGCCATCCTGACCCTGAAGGACACCGCCGGGCAGGTGTATTACGCCTCCCAGACGGCGGTGGGTGCCGCCAATGCAGCCCCCACGCAGGACGAGCTGACGAGTGTGGCATCCATCTTCAAGGAGGAGGGGCTGGTGCCGGTGGCTGCGCTGACTGCCTTCCGTGACCCTGCCGGTGCCCGGGCCGACCACGCTCTGGCCATCCGGTATCAGGGGCAGGAGTACCTCTGGCTGGACAACAAGGCTTCCGCCGGAGGCAACCCCTGGCTGAACCCCTACGCTGCGGAGACCGTGCAGTATATCGGCGATCTGATCGCTGAAGTACACGCCGCCGGGTTTGATCAGGTGCTGCTGGAAAATGTCCAGTTCCCTTCGTCCACCAGCGCCAAGCAGGACTATGGCACCACCAACGGTGTGGATCGTGCCGGGCAGCTGACTGCGGATATCGCCGCCTGGCAGGCCCGCTTCGGAGATACGGTGACGCTCTGGTATGGTTATTCGCTGGCCGAGGTGACCGGCTCCTCCAGCCAGCTGGGAGCCCCTGCGGCCCAGCTGGGCGTGAAGAACCTGCTGGTGAAGGTCCCGTCCTCCTCTACGCTGGATGCAGCGGCCCGGGAGGAGATGGCCCTCTCCCTGACCGAGGCAGGTGTGGAGCATGTGGTCATCCGGGACGATGCCGCCAGCTATTTTGAGTGATCCCTGCGTTTTTGTGAGAGGGAGGGAAGTATTATGAACAAAACACCCTGTTTTTCCCCGGCGCACATCCTGCTGCCGTCGGAACAGATCCCGGTGGGGCAGTGGGGCTGTGTGGCCTGCGATCAGTTCACCAGTGACCGTTCCTATTGGGAAAAGGCTGCGCAGGCCGCCGCAGGCGGTCCCAGCACACTGGACCTGATGCTGCCGGAGGTCTATCTGGAAGAGGATGACGTGGATGCAAGGATCAGCGCCATCCATGCGGCCATGGACGATTATACCCGGAACGTGCTGACCCGCGCGGTGGACGGCTTCATTTATGTGGAGCGCACTGAGCAGAGCGGCCGGGTGCGGCAGGGCCTTGTGGGCAGGATCGACCTGGAGGCATACAGCTATGCCGAGGGCGCGGTGCCTGCCATCCGCCCCAGTGAGCACACCGTGGAAAGCCGCATCCCGCCCCGCATGGCGGTGCGCCGGGGGGCAAGGCTGGAAACGCCCCATATTATGATGCTGGCCGATGATCCCGGCTGCACCCTTATCGAGCCCATCGGCGAGAAAAAGGAGCAGCTGCGCAAGGTCTACGAGGGCGACCTGATGCTGAACGGCGGCCACATTGCCGGCTGGGCAGTGGAAGATCCCGCCCTGCTGGCTCAGATCGACAGCGCCCTGAACGCTCTGGGCAGCCAGGAGGCCTTTGATGCCCGGTATCCCCAGGCAAAGGGCGGCGCGCCCCTGACGCTGGCCGTGGGCGACGGCAACCATTCGCTGGCTTCCGCCAAGGCCTGCTGGGAGGAACTGAAAAAGACCCTGACCCCGGAGCAGCAGCTGACCCACCCGGCCCGCTGGTGCCTGGCTGAGGTCTGCAATGTCCACTCTCCGGCCATTGAGATCGAGCCCATCCACCGCGTCCTTTTCAATGTGGACTGCGGTGCCGTGCTGCTGGCCCTCATCGCGTGGAGCGATTCCCACGCGGCAGGCATCTGCTTCGGCGATGCAAAACAGCAGTCCTTTACGCTGGCAGGCCCCCATGTGGCCAATGTGCTCAGCTTTGAACATCCCGTTGCCCCGCTGACCGTGGGCACCATTGACGCATTCATTGAGTATTTCATGGCCCGCCACATCGAGGCCCGGGTGGATTATGTCCACGATGAGCCCGCTGTCCGCGCCCTGTGCAGGCAGGGGGGTGTAGCTTTCCTGATGCCGCCCTTTGAGAAGAGCGATCTGTTCAAGGGCATCGTTATGGGCGGTGTGCTGCCCCGCAAGACCTTCAGCATGGGGCACGCAGAGGAAAAGCGCTATTATATGGAATGCAGAAACATTTTAGGTGAAGAATGACATTTAACGAACTGAATCTTTCCGCGCCTGTGCTGCGTGCTGTGGCACAGGCGGGCTATGAATCCCCCTCGCCCATTCAGGCAGCGGCCATTCCGCCGGTGCTGGCCGGGAGGGACTTGATGGGCTGCGCCCAGACGGGTACCGGCAAGACGGCTGCCTTTGCGCTGCCCATGCTCGACCGCCTGACTGCCAGCGCACCCCGCAAAAAGGGTGCTATCCGCGCCCTGATCCTGACCCCTACCCGGGAGCTGGCTTTGCAGATCGGCGAGAGCTTTGAAGCCTACGGCAAGTATCTGACCCTGCGCAGCACCGTCATCTTTGGCGGTGTGGGTCAGGCTCCGCAGGTCGCAGCCCTGAAAAAGGGCGTGGACATCCTCATTGCCTGCCCGGGCCGCTTGAACGACCTGGTGGGGCAGGGGCTGCTGGACCTTTCCAACATTGAGATCTTTGTTCTGGACGAAGCCGACCGGATGCTGGATATGGGCTTTGTCCACGATGTGAAAAAGGTGATCGCCAAGCTGCCCAGGCAGCGCCAGAACCTGATGTTCAGCGCCACCATGCCCAAGGAGATCGAGCAGCTGGCCGCAGGCATCCTGCATGACCCGGCCTTTGTCAAGGTGGACCCGGTGTCCAGCACGGTGGACCGCATCCAGCAGAGCCTGTATTTTGTGGAGAAGGGCAACAAGAAGTTCCTGCTGCCCTGGCTCATCAAAAACCTGAAGCCTGAGGTGGTGAACGCGCTGGTGTTCAGCCGCACCAAGCACGGAGCCGATAAAATTGCAAAAGATCTGAACAAACAGGGCATCCCCGCTGCCGCCATCCACGGCAACAAGAGCCAGACCGCCCGCGTGACGGCGCTGGAGGATTTCAAGGCGGGCAAGACCCGGGTGCTGGTGGCGACCGATATCGCCGCCCGCGGCATTGACATCAGCGAGCTGTCTCATGTGTTCAACTACGACTTGCCCGAGGTGCCCGAGACCTACGTCCACCGCATTGGCCGCACGGCCCGTGCCGGTGCCGACGGCACTGCCGTCAGCTTCTGCGCCCCGGAGGAAAAGGAATATCTGGCCGGGATCGAAAAGCTGAACCGCCGCCAGATCCCGGTTATCTCCGGCCATCCCTGGGACGGTGTGCCTGCCCCTGTCAAGGCTGCGCCCCCGGTGCGGGGCAAAAAGCCCAAGGCAGAAGCAGAGCAGCCGGAAAAGCCTGTGAAGGCAGAGAAGCCTGCCAAAGCAGAAAAGGCAGCCAAGGCCGAAAAGCCCGCTGCCCCCAAGAAGGAAAAAGCGGCTGCAAAACAGCCCAGTCCCAAGAATACCGAACCGAAAGAAGGAACATCCATGGAGGAAAACCAGAAGCGCACTTCCGGCGGTCGCAATGAGAACCGCCGCTCCAATAACAGCCGCCCCCGCCGCGAGGGCAATGCCCCGCAGCCGGCCAACCGCGGCAGCAACGCCCAGCCCAAATTCGACCCCCACTTTGTGAGCGCCCCGGAGGCTACCCCCCTGCGCCCGGTCAAAAAGGCTCCGGCTGCGCAGCCTGCCGCAAAGCAGCCTGCTCCGGCCCAGAACGGCCAGCGTCAGCGCGGCGGTCAGCCTGCCCGTGCCGAGCAGCGCACCGACCGCAATGATCCGCGCACCGAGCAGCGGGCAGAGCGGAATGCGCGCAATGCCCGCCCGGCCCAGAACGGCCAGAGCCAGCAGGGCAGCCGCAATAATCGCAATGCAGTGCAGAGCAGCCGCCCGGACCGCCCCGCCAAGAGCGAGGCACCCCGCGGCCGCAGCCGGAACACCGCCCCCGCACGGGACGAGGACCCGGGCCTGATGCTGATCAGCCGCCGCCCGCCCCAGCAGAAGTTCACCAACTTTGAAGAGTATATGACCGCCCACGGCGGTGCCACCGCACCCATTGAGGATCACACCGATGAAACCTGAGCCGTTTGCCCCCTGGCAGTGCCCGCTCTGCGGCGAACCCCTGACCGGGGACACTGCCCTGAAATGCGGCAGGAACCACTGCTTTGACCGGGCGAAAGAGGGGTACTGGCACTTGCTGCCGGTGCAGAGTATGCGCACCAAGGCCCCGGGTGACAGCAAAGAGATGGTCGCCGCCCGCCGTGCTTTCCTGAACGCCGGGTATTACGGCATCTTCGGCCGGGCGCTGGGGGAACTGTGCCTTGCGTATGGTGTTCCCACCGGGGCAGATGCACCGCTCCACCTGCTGGATGCGGGCTGCGGCGAGGGCTGGTACGACCGCTGCATTGCACAGGCCTTTGCGCAGGCGGGCCGGCCGGTGCAGCTGGCGGGCTTTGATATCGCAAAGCCTGCGGTGCGTCTGGCCGCAAAGGCACTGCCTGCCGCAAAATACGCGGTGGCATCCAGCTTTGCCCAGCCTGTCCGCACCGGATGGGCCGACCTGCTGCTCAACTGCTTCTCGCCCTTTGCGCAGGAAGAGTTCCGGCGTGTGCTGCGCCCGGGCGGACGGATGATCTATGTTGTGCCCGGTGCAGAGCACCTCTACCAGATGAAGGCTGTCCTCTACGACACGCCTTATAAAAATCCGGTGCAGGAGGTGGCCTATGAGGGCTTCCGTCCCATCGGGGAGCGGGAAGTCTCGGGCAGCATCACGGTGCCTGCCGGGCAGCTGGAGGCGCTGTTCGCCATGACCCCCTATTACTGGAAAACGCCGCGGGATGGCGCGGCCCGCCTGGCCGCCCTGCCCGAGCTGACCACGGACATCGCGTTCCGCTTCCTCGTGTTTGAAAAAGAATGATCGAAAAGCCCCCGGCCTGTGAGGATACAGGCCGGGGGCTTTTTGCGCGCAGAAAACAGGGTCACATCGCGATCCAGCCCAGTGCGTTGGCGACCGAGCTGGCCAGGATGATAGCCGCGAAGATGGGGCAGAGATACCGGAGCATAAAGTTGAACACCGGTTTGCGGCGGAAGGGCTGACCTTCCTGCGTGACCTCTTCCTCGATCTTTTCCACACCGACGATCCGGGAGACCAGCAGGCAGGTGGCAATGGCCGCAATGGGCATCATCACCGAGTTGGTCAGGAAGTCGAAGAAATCGAGGAACTGCATCCCGAACACGGTCACACTGGCAAGGGGGCCGTAGCCCAGCGCGGAAAGGCTGCCCAGTGTGATCATAATGCAGCCGATGAGGATGGTGGAACGGGTGCGGTCCCAGCCCAGCTCGTCCTCAAAGGTAGAAACGGCACTCTCGGTCAGGGCAATGGAGCTGGTGAGGGCCGCAAACAGCACCAGCACAAAGAAGAGCACGCCTACGGCAGTGCCCATGCCCATGCTGGCAAAGACCTTGGGGATGGTAATGAACATCAGGGCCGGGCCCGCCTGCAGGGTGTCAGGGTCGCCGCCCGAAAAAGCGAACACGGCGGGAATGATCATCAGGCCCGCCATGATGGCAATGGCGGTGTCGAAGATCTCCACGTTTTCCGTGGACTGCTCAATGGATACGTTCTTTTTCATGTAGGAGCCAAAGGTCACCAGGATGCCCATGGCAATGGAGAGGGAGTAGAACATCTGCCCCATGGCGGAAACCACGGTCATCCACGAGAAGTTGGCTGGGTTGGGTACCAGAAAATACTTTACGCCTGCCAGTGCGCCGGGCCGTGTGACCGAGTAGACGGCAATGACTACCGAGAGCACCACCAGCACCGGCATCATCACCTTGGAAACGCGCTCCACGCCGTTGCGCACACCCGCAAAGATGATGCCCAGCGTGATAAAGGTGAACAGCAGGAACGCGATCTCGGCCAGCAGACCGTTGGAGATGAAGCCGGAGAAATACCCGTCCGATGCCAGCGCGCTGCCGTGGCCGGTGAGATACTGGGCCAGATAGTGGATGACCCATCCGCCGATGACCGAATAATAGGGAACGATCAGGATGGGGATGACGGCGTTGATCCAGCCGCCGAACGCCAGCCCCTTCCCCTTGCCAAAATGGCTGTAAGCGCCCACCGGGCTTTTGCGGGTCATCCGGCCCAGCGCCGTTTCGGCAATGATCATGGTGTAGCCAAAGGTGACAGCCAGCAGGATGTAGATGAGCAGAAAAATGCCGCCGCCGTATTTTGCGGCCAGATACGGGAAGCGCCAGATGTTTCCCAACCCGACCGACGCACCGGCGGCGGACAGCACGAATCCGAGTTTGCCGGAAAACGCACTGCGCTTGTGTTGAGTTTCCATGTTTTTTTCCTCTTTTCCAGTTGATAAAATCAAGTGTAACATAGAGAAAACGGGATTTCAACGAATCGCAGGCGTTTCACCGTTGGAGAGATTTCAGGTGGAAGGTGAAGAAAAGTGAATCACTTTCGGGTAAAGGGCTCCATACCGTGCTCCTCGGGGGTGTAGTATTCCATCAGGGAAATGTAGTTTTCCGGGTGGTGGCAGAACGCCGCGCGCAAAACGCTGTCCAGCTCGCCCCGGGCGGTGAGCAGGCGGATGATGTACTGGGCCACCATCTGCACCACATCGGTCTCGATGCCGTAGCACAGGCCGACCGCCAGCACCGGGATCAGGATCTGCCGGGCCAGCAGGGGCACGTTCTGGCCGTACCGCTCAAGGATGGGGCGGCTCATGGTGGAGGCGGCCCAGACGCTGCCCACGATCTGCCAGTAATCGATCTCTTTCATGTGGGAAAGGGTCTGCAGCCGCTCCACGATCTCACCGTCGCTGAGGATGTAGCCATCGACCACCTCTTTTTCGGAGCGGAGAAAGGCACACTGGATCATGTCCATGATGGCGGCTTCGTATTTCTGGTGGAAATTTTCCCGGGAAACGCAGAACTTGGCCACGATGTCGATGAGGGCACTGGTGTCCTCGGCGGTGGCAAGACTGCTGATCACCAGCGGCGTTGGGCCGAATTCCGCCCCCAGTGCATCCAAATCAGCCAGCTCTTCGGCATTCCGGGTGGCGGGCAGAAAGCGGTCACAGCCGTTGCGGTGGTAGCCCCAGGCAGCGGGCAGCACCCGGGCCACCGCGTCGCCGCTGGAAATGATGCTGAAGATGTTGCTCTCGGGCCAGCTTTCCAGCAGGGTGCCGTCCGGGGCGTGATTGGCATCGAAATCCTGCTGCAGGTCAGGCCGGTCGGCGGCAGTCAGGGCTGCAGGCACCGCAAAGCCGTAGGCATAGATGTTCTCCCGCCCCAGCTGGGGGAGCTCCCGGGCGATCTTTGCCGCCAACAGATTTGCAATGATGGAACCGCGGCTGTAGCCGCCCAGCCAGAGCTTGAAGGCACCGCTCTGCCCTGCCCGGGCCAGATAGGCCTTGAGGGACGCAAACACCGCCGCCACAGGTGTGACAAAGCCGGTGTGCGCGCTGGTATCACCTATGTGGAAGTTGCTGGCCCACTCGCCGCCATAGCCGCCGCCCCGCAGGACAAGCGCCACAAGGGTGGTACGCTGGCCGTTCAGGGTCAGGGTCTTGCGGGCCAGCGAGTAGCCCACAAAGTCCCCGGCCCGGCCGGTGTCGAGGTCGTAATTGTAGAACAGCGCGTCCTCAAAGCCCAGGGTCTCGTAGGCGGCGGCAATGTGGGCTTCCCGCCCCACAGAGCCGTTGACCCAGTATTCCGCATCGCTGGCCACGGTGTTGGCCGCAGCGCAGACCAGACCCAGCGTTGCCAGCGCCAGCTGGTGGTCATATTGGGTGGCCGGGTGGGTGAAAAAGCTGTCGGAGTAATAGAACGCGTGGGTCAGGTCACAGCCGCTCAGGTCGCTGCGGATGCCGATGGTGTAGCGGCCATCCGGCACTGCATGGCCCACGGAGCCCTGCCCGGCGGCCTGGACCATCAGCCCGGGCAGCAGAGTGCTGCCGGCCGCAAACCCCAGCACCTTGCAAAAACTTCTTCGATCCATAATTTTCCCCTCAAAAACCAGAATGGATTTTTTCTTAGTATACCGTATCCCGGGTGGGGATACAATCCAAAGTTTTCCGGGCGGCAAAAAACGGGCCGGTGTTGCGCACACCGGCCCGTTATGTTACACTGTTGTTCAGTCCAGATCCTTGCAGCACTCCACGATGTGGTGGAACATCTGCTCCACGGCGGGAGCCATGGCGGTGGGACGCTGGACGGCCAGACCCACCACGCGGTCCTCTTCGGGCTCGATGGGGTAGATCTTGACCGCTGCCGTGCAGTTGCGCAGCAGCATCCGGGGCATGATGGAAATACCCAGGCCTGCCTCGACCATGGCAATGTTGGACTGGTCGTCGATGACATGGCAGCGGCGCTCTGTTGAGAGGGAATACTTCTTGAGGAACTGACGCATCTCCGCGTCGGTGGCATCCCACTGCACCACAAAGTTCTGCCCGTTCATCAGGGCGGGGGTCATCACGCCGTTGGGCGGCTCGGGCCAGTCCATGGGGGTGATGCAGAGCAGCGGCTCGTGGAACAGCTCGGTCAGAACAAACTCCTCCCGGCAGTTGTTGGAGAGGAAGGCAATGTCCACCTGACCGGTGCGCAGCCACTCCTTGACATCGTCGTAGGTGCCCTGATAGACCTCGACTTCGATCTGGGGGTAGTGGGCCATAAAGCCCTTGAGGATGCTGGGCAGCAGCCCGGAGCAGATCGAGTTGAAGGCACCCAGCTTGACCTTGCCCTTTTCCAGGCCGTTCAGGCGGGCAATGCTCTGCTGCAGGGCCTCGTCGCTGTTCAGCACCGCACGGATGGAGGGGTACAGCGAAGCGCCGTAGCTGGTCATGGTAACGCCGTTTTTGCCGCGATTGAATAAGGTAAAGCCCAGCTCAGCCTCCATCACGGCGATGGCGTGGCTGATGGCCGAGGGGGTCAGATGCAACTGCTGAGCCGCTTTGTTAAAGCTGCCCTGCCGTGCAACTGCGTCGAAAATCTCATAAGAAAACAGCGTCATTCCCAATGCCTCCTTCCGGTCTGATCTGGTTCGGAGACGCTCGATCCTCTGTGAATCTTTTTCATCTTTGGTTTGAGATAGTTCAATTATCTTCTTGATTTTACTATCCTGCGCCCGTCCTGTCAAGCATTTTGGGCGGATTTGTGCACGCTCTGTGTAGATTTTGCCGCAGCAGACGCAGGAAATGCCACCTTTCCTCCGTTATAGTTCTTATAACGATTTTTTACAAACTGACCGAGGTGTTTTTTTATGACCGCACTTTCCCCGCGCTGCAGTTTCAGTGGCACCGCTCTTAAAACCATTGCCTGCATCACCATGCTGGTGGACCACATCGGCGCGTCCTGCATCGAGGCAGGGATCCTTACGCCCGGGCTGGACATCGGCACCCTCTCGCGGGACACCCTTTCCACCTATCCGCTGTACCGGCTGGACATGGTGCTGCGCTTCACCGGGCGGCTGGCCTTTCCTATCTTCTGCTTCCTGCTGGTGGAGGGCTTTGTACATACCCGCGATGTGAAAAAATACGTCCGTAGGCTGTTCCTGTTTGCCCTCATCAGTGAGGTGCCCTTTGACCTTGCGTTTTTCCGCACCCCCTTTGACCCCAGTGCACAGAACGTTTACTGGACGCTGGCGCTGGGCGTGCTGGCCATGGCAGGGCTCAAGCATTTTGAAAAGCCGGACGGCTCTGCCAGCTGGAAAGGACTCTTGTGTGCGGCAGGCTGCACGCTTGCGGCGCTTCTGGCTTGTACGGACTACAACGGCATCGGTGTGTTCATCATCTGTGCGCTGTACCTAACCCGTGGCGACCGCAAGCGGCAGTGCATCGTGGGCGCGCTGCTGTTTTTGTTCGAGCTCACCGCCCCGCTGGCCTTTGTGCTGGTCTGGTTCTATAACGGGCAGCGGGGCGCGTGCAGTCCGCTGCATAAGAAGGCCTTTTACTGGTTCTACCCGGTGCACCTGAGCGTGCTGGCTGTGGTGACGAATCTGATCTTGTAACAGAAAGGCCGCTTTCACGGAACGAATTCCGAGGAGGCGGCCTTTTGGTTTCTGAAAATGGAAAAAGCCCGGTGATTTCAAAGAATCATCGAGCTTTTTCTTGGCGGAGTAGGAGGGATTTGAACCCTCGCGCCGTTGTTTAGACGACCTACGCCCTTAGCAGGGGCGCCTCTTCGGCCTCTTGAGTACTACTCCAGAGCAAAGTGTGTTGCACTTATTCAATAAAAATGGCGGAGAGAGTGGGATTCGAACCCACGGTACGTTGCCGTACGGCAGTTTTCAAGACTGCTTCCTTAAACCACTCGGACATCTCTCCTCGTGGGCACCCGCACACGCCGTACCGAATGCCTATTTAATTTACCAGATTTCAGCGGCGCTGTCAAGCCCAAAATCAAAATTTCCGCTCGTTGTGCGCATTTTTGTGCGGAGCGACAACTTTTCTTCGAGAAAAAGCGGGATTTCCTCTTTACTGAAACATCTTTTTGTTGTATAATAAATACAGATAAAACCTTACCGGACCCGGTACAAGCAGAGGAGTGTTGAACAATGTCGTTTCCGGAGCTGTTACGGCAATGCCGAAAGCAAAAGCACATGAGCCAGGCGGAGCTTGCTTCCCTGTTGGGCGTGACTCAGCAGGCCGTGGGCAAATGGGAGAGCGGAAAGAGCTCCCCGGACCCCACCACCGTGGCAAAGCTGGCGGAGATCCTGGACACGACCGCGGACTATCTGTTGGGTTTGTTCGATCCCACCGCGGAGGGGCAGACCGAAGAGCGCTTCTTCGGCAGCTATGTGTACAGCCTGATCCCTGTCATCGGCACGGTCAAGGCGGGCTACGGCGCGCTGGCCTATGAGGAAGACTACGGCAAGGAGTATGCCCGGGTCAAGGACCCTTCCAGCTACTTCTATCTCGTTGTGCGCGGCGACAGCATGGAACCCCGCATCCACGATGGTGACCTTGCCCTGGTGCACCGTCAGGACACGCTGGAAAACGGCGACTTGGGCGTGCTGATCTACGGTGACGAGGGCGAGGGTACCCTCAAGCGCTACCTCCAGCGCGGCAACTGCGTGGTGCTGCAGCCCTTCAACCCGGCCTATAAGGAAATGGTCATCAAGGGCGAGGAGCTCAACCACCTGCACATTGCAGGCCGTGTGGTGGAGACCAAGGCAAAGTGGTAAAAACGCCCCACCAGCGCCTGAAAAAGAAAAGCCATCCAGTATGGCTTTCTTTTTTATACCCATTTTTCGGAGGTGTCCCATGGAACAGAGCCTGATGGATAAGCTGACGATCCTGGCGGACAGCGCAAAATATGATGTTGCCTGTACCTCCAGCGGCGCTTCCCGGGCAGCAGGAGCGGGCGGGGTCGGCAGCTGTTACGCCCCGGGCTGCTGCCACGCCTTTACTGCCGATGGCCGCTGTGTCAGCCTGCTGAAGGTGCTGATGACCAACTGCTGCTCCTTCGATTGCAGCTACTGCGTCAACCGCAAGTCCAACGATGTGCCCCGGGCCACCTTCACCCCCCGGGAGCTGGCAGAGCTGACCATTGAATTCTACCGCCGCAACTACATCGAGGGGCTGTTCCTTTCCAGTGCTGTGCTGGTGAGCCCGGATTATACCACCGAGCGGATGCTGGCGGTTCTGCGCCTGCTGCGGGGGGAGTACCGTTTCGGCGGCTACATCCACGCCAAGGCCATTCCCGGCACCAGCCCGGAGCTGCTGGAACAGCTGGGCTTTCTGGCCGACCGCCTGAGCGTGAACATCGAGCTGCCCAGTGAGCGTAGCCTGAACCTGCTGGCTCCGGACAAAGGGCGGCACTCCATTTTCCGGCCCATGAAGCAGATCGCGGTGGAGGGAGCCGCCAACCGGGAAGAGGTGGCGCTCTACCGCAAGGCCCCCAGATTTGCCCCGGCGGGCCAGAGCACCCAGATGATCGTGGGTGCTTCCCCGGAAACGGATTATCACATCCTGCAATTAACGGAAGGATTATACAATAAGTATCACCTGAAACGGGTGTTTTACTCCGCCTACATCCCTGTGACCGAGGACACCCGCCTGCCCGCGCTGGATACCAAGCCGCCGCTGCTGCGGGAGCATCGGCTCTATCAGGCAGACTGGCTGCTCCGCTTTTACGAGTTCAAGGCAGAGGAACTTCTGGACAGGGACAACCCCAACTTCAACCCCTATCTGGACCCCAAGTGCAACTGGGCGGTGCAGCATTACGGGCTGTTCCCGGTGGACGTGAACCACGCCCCTTTTGAGATGCTGCTGCGGGTGCCGGGCATCGGCCCCAAGAGCGCCCGGCGCATCTGGCACGCCCGCAAACAGGCCGCGCTGGGGCTGGACGAGCTCAAGCGGATGGGCGTGGTGCTCAAGCGGGCGCAGTATTTCATCACCTGCCGGGGCTTTGCGGGGGCGCACCCGGGCCGCGGCAGCGTCGGGCGGGAGCGCATCACCCGGGCGCTCATCGACCCCAACGTATTCAGCGGCGGGGTGGAGCAGCTGAGCATGTTCAGCCCGCCCGCCGTGGATCGGCTGGTGGAGCAGGGTGTGCCGCCCCGCACAGCCCAGAAAATGGTGCGGGAGGAGGCAGTGCAATGTCTGGCCAGAGCCCTGTAAGCCCTGCCCGGAAGCTCCACGATGCCGATGTGGTCTACCTCTATGATGGCAGCTTCGAGGGCTTTCTCTGCTGTGTGTTTGAGAGCTTTGCCCAGCATGAGCTGCCCTTCGCGGTCTGGACCCCGGAGCGGGAGACGGCTACCCTCTACCCTGTGAAGGAGATCCCCACTGACCACGCAAAGGCCCGGCGGGTCTTTGCCAGCTTCCGCGCCAAGCTGGGCGAAGAGACGGAATCCCTTGTCACCCGGGATTTCCTCTCGGGCTGGGAGGATAAGGAGCTGCGGCTCATCCGATTTCTGCATCTGGCCTTTGCGCTGGGGCCAGGCACCGTCAAGCGGCGGGGCCACCCGGAGGTGGCTCCGCTCTACCAGATGAAGCAGAGCCTGGACTGGGAAGTGGACAAGTTTCAGGGCTTTGTCCGTTTTCAGGAGCACGATGGGATGCTGGGTGCAGTCATCCACCCCAAAAACTATATTCTGCCCCTCCTGCGCGGGCATTTCTGTGCCCGCTTCCCGGAGGAGAACTTCCTGATCTATGATGCTGTCCATCAGGCGGTGCTGCTGTACCAGAACCACAAGGCTCAGCTCATGGAGCTGGCCGAACCCCTCACCCTGCCCCCACCTGATGAAAAGGAGCAGCAGTTTCAGGAGCTCTGGCGGCAGTTCTACAAAACGCTGGAGATCAAGGCCCGCCACAACGAAAAGGGCCGTATGACCCACTGCCCCAAGCGATTCTGGGCAGATATGACCGAAATGAAAGAGGAATTGAAATGAAAACGGAAACAAAGACCGGACGCTGGAAATATGCGGCCATCGTGCTAATTGTGACCCTGCTGGTGGGGCTGTTCTGGAGTTATGTAAAAAATGGGCCGAAGGGCGAAATCTATCTTTACGGAGAAGAACACAGCAAGCAGAGCATTCTCGACAAGGAACTTTCCATCTGGGGCGAGTATTACGAAAAAGGAATGCGGGATCTGTTTGTGGAATTCCCGTATACGGATGCACAATTTCTGAACCTGTGGATGCAGGCCGACGATGATGAATTGCTGGATCTGCAGTTCAAGGACTGGGAAGGTACAGCAGGCGGCACCGAGGTCGAGAAGAATTTTCTGAAACAGATCAAGGAGCAGTATCCTGAGACCGTGTTCCACGGCACCGACGTGGGCCATACCTGGGAAAGCACCGGGCCGCGGTATCTGGCCTATCTGGAAGCCAATGGGCAGAAGGACAGCGAAGAGTACCGGCGTGCGCAGGAAAACATGGAACAGGGCAAACGGTACTATGAGATCAAGGCGACGGATGAAGCTTCTTCGGTCCGATACCGGGAGGATCGGATGGTGGAGAACTTCCGGCGCAGCTATCAGGAGCTGGAAGCGGTACGCCGCACCGATATCATGGGTATCTATGGAAGTACACATATTGTGGAGTCGGAGTATCGGAACTCGGATTTTCGCATGGCAAAACAGTTGAGCGAGAACTATGGGAAACATCTCCATACCAAAGATCTGACGCAGGAACCGGAACGGATCGACGCGCTGGAAGTCAACGGAAAGACCTACACAGCATCCTATTTCGGTGAGCAGGATATTTCGATGGTAAAGGGCTACAAGACCCGAAAGTTCTGGCGGTTGGAAGACGCATACGAGGACTTCAAGGAGCTGCCGACACCCCGTGAGATTCTGCCAGCCGACAACTACCCTGTAAAAATCCAGGCTGGGCAGGTGTTTGCTGTGGAGTACCTGATGTCGGATGGATCGACCGAGTGGAAGTATTATATCTCGGACGGCACAGTACAGAACGGCCAACTCATCACAAAGCGGATGAAGATGGAATAAGCAGGCTCCCGGCCCCGGAACTTTGACGAATTTACAAAAAGGTTGCATCTGCGTGGTTGAAACCCGCAAAACCTATGGTATACTATAAGAGATATCCGGGCAGGCATTTCTGCCCCACACACCCCCGCTGCGGGGTCAACACAAAAGGAGTATTGTAGCGTTATGGTTCGCATTACTATGGAAGACGGCGGCATCATCGACATTGAGCTGAATGAGGAAGTCGCCCCCATCACCTGTGAGAATTTCAAGAAGCTGGTCAGCGAGGGCTTCTATAACGGCCTGACCTTCCACCGTGTCATCCCCGGTTTTATGATCCAGGGCGGCTGCCCGCTGGGCAACGGCACCGGCGGCCCGGGCTGGAACATCAAGGGCGAGTTCGCTGCAAACGGTGTGAACAACCCCATCAAGCACACCCGCGGCGTGATCAGCATGGCCCGCAGCATGAACCCCAACAGCGCCGGCAGCCAGTTCTTCATCATGCACAAGGACGCTCCCCATCTGGACGGCCAGTATGCCGCTTTCGGCAAGGTCGTTTCCGGAATGGAGGTCGTGGATAAGATCGCTTCCGTCCGCACCGACTGGAACGATAAGCCCACCACCCCCGTCAAGATGAAGACCGTTGAGCTCATCGAGGGCTGATCTTCTGCGCTTCTGTCCCGCCTGCCCGTGAAGTGCCCCGTCAGGTAGACAAAAAAATAATATAAGATTTTTGTTCGCCGTTTCCACAAGGGAACGGCGAATTTTTTGTGCAAATCGGTGTTAGGCCGCTCGATTCACGGCACGGACGTGAGCTTGCAGCGTCCAACACGGGACATTTTTTGATATTTTGCTTCCGCTGTATCGTGATTGTTTTTGCTTGACATGAAAATACCCCCAGAGTACGCAGAGTTTTCTTTTTACTCTGTCTACTCTAGGGGCAGCATATCATGTTGAGGATACAGGCCGGGGGCTTTCCACCTATGCGTCAGAAAGAGATGAGAGGCTTACTTTTTTTCGCCCTTGGGCAGCAGACCGGCGCGCTCCAGAGCCGGGCGCAGGGCCAGATACAGGATGACCACGCAGATGGTGGAGGCTGCGCTGTTGACAAAGGTGACACCACCGGCAATCTTGGACAGGGCCTGTGCCACGGTGTACTCCTGGCCAAAGATGTAAATGTTGCGGAAATAGCCCAGGAACGGGTCGGTGATGACGTTCAGCAGCAGGCCGGAGCCGCCTGCCACGATGACCTTGAGCAGGTAGCCCTTGCTGTGGCGGTCAAGATCGCGCAGCTTGAACACCTTGTGGGCCACGGCACCGCAGGTGATGCCGATGATGAACTTCAGCACAAAGGTGGTCACGGCATAGCCCGGGTCACCGGCCAGGATATCGGCCAGAGCCAGACCGATCGCACCGGCCAGGCCGCCGGAAACGCCGTCCAGCAGCAGGGCGGTCAGGGCGGTGAAGGTGTTGCCCAGATGGAACGAGGAGCCGCCGTAGAACGGCACGCGGAAGAACAGGTATGCCACCAGGCTCAGCGCGGCCATAACGCCGGTCAGGGCCAGCTCCTTGGTGGTAAAGGTGCGTTTGTACAGCACACTGCCGAACAGGATGACGACGATCACCACAGCCAGCAGCAGCCACATTGCAGTTGTAGACATGATTTTTCCCTCCAAATTTTTCGGGGCGAACCCCCCTCCATCCTGTTTTGCAGGATCGTTCGCCCGTTTCAAAGCCACTTACCCATAAAACTACTTGACATTTGGGTGTGTGGTTGGTATGCTCCTATTATACGCGAAACTGGCACCATGAAAATACCCAGAATAAAGTTTTTTTATGGGGTCAGTTTGGCAAAGCATCCAAAAAGGGGAGAGGTCTTATGTTTCATCTGACAACAGCACTGGATGCTGCCAGCGGGGTGCCGCTGTACGAGCAGCTCTACGAGAGCCTTGCCGCCGAGATGCGCAGCGGGGCCATTCCGGCGGGCACCCGGATGCCCGGCAAGCGGCGGCTGGCGGCAGAGCTGTCGGTGTCTGTCAACACGGTGGACGCGGCATATCAGATCCTGGCGACCGAGGGCTACATGGAGCCGCGGGAGCGCAGCGGCTTTTATGTACAGGAATATCTTGCCCTGCCCACCCGGCCCGAGGAAGTGCCGCCCCCGGTGTCTGCCGCTCCGCCGGAAGCAGCCGAGCCGCCCATCCGGTTCGATCTGTCCACCCGGGGCGTGGACCCGGGGCTGTTCCCGTTCCGCACCTGGGCCCGACTGCAGAAAGAGCTGCTCTATTCCTCGCCCCAGCTGCTGACCCATGGCGATGCGCAGGGGGATGTGGAGCTGCGGCAGGCGCTGGCGGACTATCTGGAGGAATACCGGGGCGTGCGGTGCACCGCCGAGCAGGTGGTGGTGGGTGCCGGTATGGAGTATCTGCTGAGCCTGCTGGCCCCGCTCCTGCCCGGCAAAACGGCGGTGGAGAATCCCGGCTACCAGCGCGCGAAGCAGGTGCTGGAAAACAACGGCGTGGCGTGCTGCTGCCTGCCTGTGGATGCGGACGGCCTTTCTGTTGAGGCATTGTCCGGCTCGGGCGCGGCGGTGTGCTATGTCACGCCCAGCCACCAGTTCCCCACGGGCGTGACCATGCCGGCGGGCCGCCGCACGGAACTGCTCCACTGGGCCTCCCGCTGCCCGGGCCAGCGGTATATCATAGAGGACGATTACGATTCGGAGTTCCGCTTTGATACCCGCCCCCTGCCCAGTCTGCAGGGCATGGCCGGGGCCGACGGCCCGGTGGTCTACCTCTCCACCTGCTCCCGCAGTCTGGCCCCCGGCATCCGCATCGCTTACATGGTGCTGCCCCGGCAGCTGCTGCCCGCCTGGCGGGCAAAGTACCGGATCTATTCCTGCACCGTCAGCCGGTTTGAGCAGCAGACCCTGGCCCGCTTCATCCGCGAGGGCTACTTCACCCGGCATCTTGCCCGGGAGCGCGTGGCCTACAAGGCCCGGCGGGATGCGCTGGCTGCCTCTCTGCGCACTGCTTTTGCGCCGGACAAGCTGACCCTGACCGGCCTGCACACCGGCCTGCATCTGTTGGCAAGGCTGAAAAATGCCCCGCCGGATGCCGCCCTTCACGCCGCCGCAAAGGCGCAGGGCGTGGCCCTGAGCCTGCTGAGCGATTATGACCTGACCGGCGGGGAACAGGATTTTTCCGGAACGTTTGTGCTGGGCTATGGCTCCCTGAGCGAGGCATCGTTCCCCGAGGCGGGCGAAACGCTGAGGAAGGTCTGCACCGCCGCCCGGGAAGCGTCTGTGACCGTGTAAGTGCCCGCTTTTGCATCCCACGCCCCGGGCAGGGCCTCGGCGTGGGGGAGGGCGCTGTTGTTGGCCAGAAACTCCAGGACCGTGCCCAGCAGGGTATAATCCTGCGCCGCAAAGTCGGTGAGCAGGGCCGCGCTGCTGGCCCGCAGGGCATCCGGCAGGGTGGCGGGCAGCAGGGCGAGGTCCTGCCGGAAAAAGGATTCCCACACTGCCGCCCGGGCAGCGGCCCGGCGGGCAGGCGGCAGGGTGCCGTCCGCATCCCAGCCGGAGAGCAGAGCGTGGGCCTCCTTGGCCGAAATGCTCTGCACAGCGGCGGAAAGCCCGGTTTCGGCCAGCTCATCGGCAGTCAGTGCCCCCGAAAACCCCACCCGCACCGGCCCGTAACGGGAAGCAGTCTTTTCCAGCACGGCGGGGGACAGCGCCAGATAAAGCATATCCTCCGGCAGGCCCAGCACCTCCAGAAGCGCCTGACGGCACCGGGCGGGCCCCGCCGCTCCGTAGCAGTGGGCAAGGCTGGCAGTCTCTCCGTTGAAGGGAACCGTCAGCTCCTCCGGCACGGCCAGCAGGTTCAGACTGTTCTGAGCGGCGTTCAGGTAGACCAGCAAAAAGCCCGGCTGCTCCCCGGCGGTGCAGAGAAGCAGGGTCATCCGGTGCTCGGCCCGGGGCAGCTGGATGGGCACCCCGCTCTGGGGCTGGGCGGTCTGGATGCGGGTGCGCACCATCTGCCGGGTGAGCAGGACTGTGCCGCCCACCAGCGGCAGCAGCACCAGAAGTGCCGCCCCCAAAGCAGCCCAGAAGGGCCTCCAACCGTTCTTGTGCATCCCGTGTTCCTCCGTTCTGTTTTGGAACAGGGTGGGCCGGGATGCGCTTTTTTATACAGAAACCGCTGCCCGGGCATGAAAACGCCCCCTGTGCCATACAGTAGAGCACAGGGGGCGTTTGTGTATGTGGGAGAGCTTGGCGCGGGTGAATGCGGTGGTCGGCGGTGTGGTATGGGGGCCGGTGGGGCTGGCACTGCTGTTTGGCACCGGCTGCCTGCTGACAGTGCGCACCGGTTTTTTCCAGCTGCGGTATTTCGGGTACTGGATGCGGCACACCATCGGGGCCATCTTCCTGGACCGGAATGTGACCGCCCACACGGACGATGAAGCCATCAGCCAGTTTCAGAGCCTTTGCACAGCGCTGGCGGCGACCATCGGCACCGGCAACATCGTGGGTGTGGCGGCAGCCATTCTGGCAGGCGGGCCGGGGGCTGTGTTCTGGATGTGGGTCATGGCCCTGCTGGGGATGATGACCAGCTATGCCGAGAACGTGCTGGGCATCTGCTACCGCCGCCGGGATGCCGCCGGAAGATGGTGCGGCGGGCCCATGTACTATCTGGCCGAGGGGCTGGGCGGCGGCTTTGGCCGGGCACTGGCGGTGCTGTTTGCCTGCTTTTGCGTGCTGGCCAGCTTCGGCATGGGGAACATGAGCCAGATCAACTCCATTGCGGGCAATCTGCAGGCGGTGTTCCGGGTGCCGCCGGTGGCAACGGGCATTGTACTGGCCCTGCTCACCGGGCGGGTCATACTGGGCGGGCTGAAGCGGGTGGCCGCAGTCACGGAGGCCATCGTCCCGCTCATGGCCCTGTTCTACCTGTTCGGGGCGCTGACCGTGGTCTGTGTCCATTGGGCGGCTGTCCCAGCGGCATTCGCGGCCATCTTCCGGGGGGCGTTTGGCTTGCAGGCCGCCGGGGGCGGGGTGCTGGGTTACGGCATGGCCCGGGCCATCAGCTGGGGATTCAAGCGGGGAGCCTTTTCCAACGAAGCAGGACTGGGCGCGTCGGTGCTGGTGCACTGCGCGGCCAACGTGGAGGAGCCTGTCCAGCAGGGAATGTGGGGCATGTTCGAGGTGTTTGCAGATACCATGGTGGTCTGCACCCTCACGGCCCTTGTGGTACTCACCAGCGGCCTTGTGGATCTGGACACCGGTGCGGCCCTGACCGGCGTGGAAGGCTCCGCACTGGTGGGGCAGGCCTTTTCCACGGTGTTTGGGGCGTTCGGGCCGCAGTTCATCGCGGTGTCGGTCCTGTTGTTCGCCTATTCCACTACGCTGGGGTGGAGCCATTACGGCACCCGGGCAGTGGTGTATTTGCTGGGGGAGTGTGCCGCCGCAGGATATAAACTGGTGTTTGCGGCTATGGTGCTGGTGGGTGCTGTGATGAAGCTGGATCTGGCCTGGGCGCTCTCCGATACCTTCAACGGCCTGATGATGCTGCCCAATCTTGTGGGCGTGGTGGGGCTTTCGGGAGTGGTGGTCCGGGAGACACAAGCGTACCTGAAACGAAAATGACCCTCTCCGTCCCTGCAGTCTGTCTGTCAGATGCGGGATGGAGAGGGTCATTCTTTATCGCTTCTTTTTATTCGGCTTCGGGGCAGGCCGCTTCAGGCTCCGCACCGCGTCACGCCCGGCGGCGATGCCGCTGCCAAAGGCCCAGTGCAGGTTGAAGCCGCCGCAGCTGCCGGCGCAGTCCAGCGTTTCACCCACAAAGTAAAGGCCGGGGCAGCCCTTGAACTGGAAGCTGGGGGTCACTTCGGTCAGGCTCAGGCCGCCGCCGGTGGTCTGGGCCTGCTTCCAGCCGCAGGGGGTCAGGCCCTCGAACAGCCAGTGCTTGGCCGCGTTGGCCAGCACCTGCCAGGCGGCATCCGGCAGGGTGTCCACCGGTTTTTCAGGCAGCTTTGCCGCTGCCCACAGGGCGCGGCCCAGCTTGGGATTGAGCAGACCTGTCCAGAAATCCGCAGGTGCCTTGCCCGGCAGCAGGGGCACCCGGGCCGCAAACAGGGCGGTCAGGGCAGTCTCGTCCAGCATGGGGAAGAGGTCCAGCTCCACAGCCGGGCGCTTTGGCCCCCGCCCCGGGGCCAGATGGCCGGACAGCTGCATGATGCAGATGCCCGAAAGCCCGTAGTCCGTGAACTGCACCTCGCCGTTTTCCACAGCCACGGTGCAGTGGCGGTCGAGGTCCAGCAGGGTGGCAGCGGCCTTGGCCCGGATGCCGGCCAGAGATCGGTTGGGCTTTGCTGTCTGCAGGGCGGTCAGGCAGGGGTACAGCGGCTCCAGCTTTCCGCCGCACTGGGCGGCGAATCGGGTGCCGAAGCCGTCGGTGCCGAACTGCGGCCCGGCATTGCCGCCCATGGCGCAGATGACGGCATCGGCCCGCAGGGTCTGGTCCTGACCCTCGGCATTCTCACACAGGATGGTATAGCCGCTGCGGTTCTGGCTCAGGGTCTGCACAGTGCAGCCGGTGCGCACCTCCACGCCCAGCCGGGCAAGGTGGCCTTCCAGCAGGGCCAGCACGTCTGCGGCCTGGTTGGAGTAGGGGTACACCCGCCCGGCCTCATCGGTGCGGGTGTACAGGCCCAGCGCCGCGAACCATTCCAGCGGTGCGGCGGCATCCACCGCGGCCAGCAGGGGCCGCAGGGCGGCGGGGTCAGCGGTGAAATACTGCTCCGGTGCAATGCCGGTGTTGTCCAAATTGCAGCGGCCGTTGCCGGTGGCCAACAGCTTTTTGCCGCACCTGGGGTTGCGGTCCAGCACCGTCACCCGCACTGCCCCTGCCGGGGCAGACTGGGCGGCGGCCAATGCGGCGGCAAGGCCCGCTGCACCGCCGCCCAATATCACGATCTGCTGCATAAGAGCACCCCCTCAGAAATCCATACATTTTATTATAACATACACAGCAGCAAAAGGATAGAAGAATGCCCCAAATTTGCAGCGAATAATCTTTGGCGAAAGCCTTGACAGAAAAAGCAGAATTTGGTAGTGTTGATTCGACGGAATTGCGTGGTTTCGCAGGCTGTGGAAATGCAGCCGGAAAAGGGCAGAGAGTTGGGACTCTGCTGAGGAGAAGCTGAATATGTGGAAGAAAAAAGAAAGATGGACGGCAGCTGCGCTGCTGCTGGCGATGGTCGTGGTGACAGGTCTGTGCTGGTACATCCTGTACATCCGGCAGCAGTTCTATGACGAAGGCACCCGCAACCTGCTGGAGACCTATGAGCAGGTGGATAAGGCGTTTACCATCTTCAGCCGGAGCAACTGGAACATGCTGAACGAGTGGGGCAAGAGCCTGCAGGCTGCCAATGAGGAGGGCCTGGCGGAGGAACGCCTGCGCAGCTATGAGGCCGAGCGGGAGATCTGGCGGTACAGCAGCGTGTATCTGTTCAATGAAAACTGCGAATATTGGAGCATCCGGGGCAAGCATGAAAAAGTGGATCACCTCTGGACGGCCTTTGAGGAGATGTACCGCACCGGCAAGCCTACGGTGTCCAGCTACATCATGCGGAGCGGGGAGCGCCGGGTGGTATACTCTGCGCCCATTGCGCCGGTGGAGATCGACGGCACCACCTACACCAGCCTTGCCGTGAGCTATCGGAATAAGACCATAGAGGAATTGATCGGCGGCAGTGCTTACGGCGGCCAGAGCGACTGCTACATCATCCATCCCGATGGCGATGTGATGCTCTCGGAGGAGCCCAAGAGCGAGATCGAGGACTGGATGGACAACCTGTTCGACTACCTGCAGAAGCATGCGCAGGTGGATGCGGGCACACTGACCCGGGCCCGGCAGGACGTGGCAGAGGGCCGCAGCGGCAGCCTTTCCTACTGGCTTGAGGGCAAGAGCTATTATCTGGTCTACCAGCCTGTGGGCTTTCAGGATCTGTCTATTGTGGGCATCGTCGGCCGTGACGTGGTGGACAGTGGAATGCGGAAGATCCAGAACGCCACCATCCTGCTGCTGGCTGGGCTGTTCTTCTGCGCAGGCATCGTGCTGGTGCACGGTGTCCGCATCGATGCCCGCCTGCGCGTGGAGGAAAAGGAGCGCGCCCTCCGGCAGGAAGGGGAGGCCCGCCAGCAGATGGAGGACCTGGCCAACACCGACGGCCTGACCGGACTGTATAATGAACGCTATTTTGACGCATTGTTGAAAGAAAACGAGCTGAACAGGACACCGTTTGTCCTGTTCTACCTCGACCTTGACCGTTTCAAGCCTGTGAACGACCGTTACGGCCACGATGTGGGCGACCAGCTGCTCAAGGAGGTGGCCAGCCGCCTGCGGGGCTGCGTGCGGGAGAGCGATGCGGTGTTCCGCATCGGCGGGGATGAGTTCGCCCTCATCGTCAACGGAGCCGTAACGGAGGGGTTCTGCAAGAGCCGGGTGGAAAAGATCAAGGCAGCCATCCGGGAGCCTTACCGCCTGAAGGATGCAGAGGTGCAGGTCGGCACCAGCTGCGGCTGTGCGGTCTACCCCTGCGACAGCGACGATGTGCGTGCCATCCGCATCCTGGCCGACCACCGGATGTATGAGGATAAGCAGCGCTCCGGCCGGAGCTGAATGAATAATTCCCTTCCTGTTTCCACAGAATAACCATACTTCACAGAAATCTGGAAGCAAAACCGGAACATGGAAAGGAAGGGAACCTTATGAAAGCAACCGGCATCGTGCGCCGCATCGACGAGCTGGGGCGGGTGGTCATCCCCAAGGAGATCCGCCGCACCCAGCGCATCCGCAGGGGAGACCCGCTGGAGATCTTCACAACAGGGGATGGCGAGGTCATCTTCAAAAAGTATTCGCCCATGGGGGAACTGAGCGGGGTGACGGCCCAGTATGTGGATGTGCTGAGCAAGTGCTTTGCCCTGACGGCCTTTGTCTCAGACCGGGACCGCATTCTGGCGGCATCCGGTGCGGGCAGGCGGGATCTGGCAGACCGCAGCGTGAGCCAGCCGCTGGAAAAGCTGATGGACAGCCGCAAGCCCTACCAGAGCGATGGCAGCCCCGAAAAGGCATTGCTGCCCTGTGAGGGCTCACCCCGGGCGCTGCTGTGCGCTGTGCCCATCATTGCGGCGGGGGATGTCACCGGCAGTGTGGGCCTGCTTACGGAGGACCGCACTGCCCAGCCCGATGCCGCCCAGCTCAAGGCGGTGAACGTGGCGGCGGCATTTCTGGCAAAGCAGATGGAGGAATGATCTATTATATAGGAGAGCCGCCGCAGGGCGGCTCTTTTTTGTGCGGCCTTTATGACAGAATTATGAATCTTTCAAAACTTTTCTGAGAAGCTATTGACAGCGCCGCAAAATTGGATATAATGGTCTTAGCACTCAGGAAGAAGGAGTGCTAAAGAACAAAAAGCGAACGAAGGAGGCAGGCGCTATGACGATGGATGCACGCAAACAGCGTGTCTTGCAGGCGATCGTTGCGCTGTATGGCCTCGAGGGCGAGCCCGTGGGCAGCAGTGTGCTGGCAAACTACTTTGATATGGCAGTTTCCAGTGCCACGCTGCGCAACGAGATGGCCGCGCTGACCAAGCTGGGTCTGCTGGAGCAGCCCCACACCAGCGCAGGCCGTGTCCCCAGTGCCAAGGGCTACCGTTATTATCTGGATCATCTTCTCACCGATGACCAGCCGCTGGACCGTGTGACCCGCGCCCGTGTGGACGCGGTGTTCGCAAGCCTTGACCACGAGCCGGAAAAGCTGGCACAGGGTGCCGCCAAGGCGCTGGCCGCCATCAGCGGCTGCACCGCCGCCGTCAGCACCCCCTGTGCTGAGGATCTCTGCATCGCCCACTACGAGGTGGTGCAGGTGGGCCGCAGCGCCGCAGCGGTGCTGGCTGTGACCACTGCCGGTTATGTCCGCACCCGTGTGGCGCGGGTCCGCACCGGTCTTTCCCGGGAAAATGCAGCGGCGCTTGCCGCCCTGCTCAACCGGAACCTGACCTTTGTGGCTCCTGTTGATCTGTCGCCCCGGCTCCTTGCAGAGCTGTGCAGCCAGATCAGCCCGGAGCTGGTGCCGGTGATCAGCGCCGCCGCCGCCATCCTGCAGGATTCCACCCAGCCCCATGTGTATCTGGGTGGTGAGCAGTACCTGCTGGACTGGCCCCAGCTGGACGGCAAGGTGGGCAGCATCCTGAGCCTGCTGAACGACGAAGAGCAGGCCGCCGCCCTCATTGCACCCCCGGCAGAGCAGAGCGAAAGCATCCTGCTGGGCGAGGATCTGGAACCTCAGATCCCCGGCCTGTGCATCGTGAGTGACCGGTATCTGGTGGGCGGAGGCCTCTGGGGCTCCGTGGCCCTCATCGGCCCCACCCGGATGCCCTTCCAGAAGCTGATGCCGCTGCTCCACACCTTTGCCGATCAGCTTGGCGAAGGAATGAGCGGCAAACGAAAAGATACCCCGCAGGCAGCCGCACCCCGGCGGACTGTGATCTATAAGGAGGACCTGGAATGAGCGAAGAAACAAAAAAGACCCCGCAGGCAGAAGAACCTGCCGTGGAGCCCAACACCGCCGAGCAGGCCGCCCCGGAAACTGCACCTGAGCAGGCAGCGGCTCCCGAGACGAACGCTGAAGCGGCAGACCCCAAGAAAAAGGATGGCTTCTTCAACAAGAAGGCCCGGGAGCTGGAGGCTGTGAAGGCAAAGCTGGACGCGGCTGAGAAGAATGCCAATCAGGCCAAGGATCAGCTGCTGCGGATGGCCGCTGAGTATGAGAACTACCGCAAGCGCTCCACCCGTGAGGCTGACCAGAAGTTCAACGACGGCGTGTCCTTTGCCGTGAACCAGATCATCCCCATTCTGGATACGCTGGAGATGGCGGCCAACGCCCCCACCACCGACGAGAATTACAAGAAGGGCGTGACCATGACGCTGGACAAAGCCGCCAAGGCGCTGAATGCTCTCCATGTGGAGGAGATCGAGGCGCTGGGCAAGCCCTTTGATCCCAACTTTATGAATGCCGTGCAGCAGATCCCCGCCCCCGATGGGCAGGAGAGCGGCACCGTGATCACGGTTTACCAGAAGGGCTACAAGCTGGGCGATAAGATCGTCCGCCATGCCACCGTTGTTGTGGCAGAGTGATTTTGCAAGACCCCGCAAGGGTTTTCAAATATAACATCCGCTTGGTAACATTTGAGCATCATATAAACAAAAAACGTTCTGAATTTGAGAGGAGCTTTCATTATGAGTAAGATCATTGGTATCGACCTTGGTACTACCAACAGCTGCGTGGCTGTTATGGAGGGCGGCGAGCCCGTTGTTATCGCAAACTCTGAGGGTGCACGCACCACCCCGTCTGTTGTCGGCTTCACCAAGACCGGCGACCGTCTGGTGGGTCAGGTCGCAAAGCGCCAGGCCATCACCAACCCTGAGAACACGGTGGCTTCCATCAAGCGTTATATGGGCACCGACCACAAGGTGACCCTGAACGGCAAGGAGTACACTCCCCAGCAGGTCAGCGCTATGATCCTGCAGAAGCTGAAGGCAGATGCTGAGGCTTATCTGGGCGAGACTGTCACCGATGCAGTCATCACCGTTCCTGCATACTTCAACGACAGCCAGCGTCAGGCAACCAAGGACGCAGGCACCATTGCCGGCCTGAACGTCAAGCGTATCATCAACGAGCCCACTGCCGCATCTCTGGCATACGGCATCGATAAGGAAGAGGACCAGAAGATCATGGTCTACGACCTGGGCGGCGGCACCTTTGATGTCTCCATCATCGAGATGGGCGACGGCGTGACCGAGGTTCTGGCCACCAACGGTGATACCCACCTGGGCGGCGATGACTTCGACCAGCGCATCATCGACTGGATGGCAGATGCGTTCCAGAACGAGAACGGCATCGACCTGCGCAAGGATAAGATGGCCGCACAGCGCTTGAAGGAAGCTGCTGAAAAGGCAAAGATCGAGCTGTCCAGCGCAATGAGCAGCCAGATCAACCTGCCCTTCATCACTGCCGACGCTACCGGCCCCAAGCATCTGGATATGACCCTGACCCGCGCAAAGTTCAATGAGCTGACCGCTGATCTGGTTGACCGCACCATGACCCCTGTCCGCAAGGCTCTGCAGGATGCAGGCCTGCGTCCCTCTGACCTGAAGAAGGTCCTGATGGTCGGTGGTTCCACCCGTATCCCCGCTGTCTACGATGCAGTCAAGAAGGAACTGAACTGCGAGCCCTTCAAGGGCATCAACCCCGATGAGTGCGTGGCTGTGGGCGCTGCCATCCAGGGCGGCGTTCTGCAGGGCGATGTCAAGGGCCTGCTGCTGCTGGATGTCACCCCGCTGAGCTTGGGCATTGAGACCCTGGGCGGCGTGTGCACCAAGATCATCGACCGCAACACCACCATCCCCACTCACAAGAGCCAGGTGTTCTCCACTGCCGCTGATAACCAGCCCTCTGTTGAGATCAACGTTCTGCAGGGCGAGCGTGAGTTTGCCCGCGACAACAAGAGCCTGGGTGTGTTCCACCTGGATGGCATTGCTCCGGCTCCCCGTGGTGTGCCTCAGATCGAAGTCACCTTCGATATCGATGCAAACGGCATCGTGAAGGTCAGCGCGAAGGATCTGGGCACCGGCAAGGAGCAGAACATCACCATCACCGCTTCCACCAATATGTCCAAGGAAGATATCGACAAGGCTGTGAAGGAAGCTGAGCAGTTTGCTGCCGATGATAAGAAGAAGCGTGAAGAGGTCGATATCCGCAACGGCGCTGATCAGATGGTGTTCCAGACTGAGAAGATGCTGAAGGAGAACGGCGACAAGATGCCCGCTGACGTGAAGAGCGAAGCTGAGGCAAAGCTGGCCGACCTCAAGACCGCTGTTCAGTCTGGCTCCATCGATGAGATCAAGGCAAAGCAGGATGAGCTGAGCCATGTCTTTGAGAAGATGTATCAGGCTGCCGCTGCTGCCCAGCAGGCTGCAGGCGCACAGCCCGGCCCCGATGCTGGCGCAAACAACCAGCAGAAGCCCAACGATGACGGCGTTGTGGACGCTGACTTCAAGGAAGTCTAAGTTCTGACACAAACGGCAGATGCCCGGCCAAACCGGCGGGCAGGCGTGCCGGATAAAAGCAAAAGCCGCTCCGGTTTTGCCGGGGCGGCCTTTGCTGGTTTTATAGAGGTATGGTTATGGCACAGGAAAAGCGCGATTACTACGAAGTGCTGGGAGTATCCAAAACGGCCACCGATGCGGAGATCAAAAAGGCTTACCGCAAGCTGGCCATGAAGTACCACCCGGACTACAACCCCGGCGATAAGGATGCCGAGGAAAAGTTCAAGGAAGTCAATGAAGCCAACGAGGTGCTTTCGGACCCGAAGAAGCGCCAGCTGTACGATCAGTACGGCTTTGCCGGTGTTGATCCCAGCTATGCAGCCCAGAATGGCGGCGGCGCGGGCGGCTTCAGCGGCTTTGGCGGCGATGGGGTCGATCTGGGCGATATCTTCGGTGATATCTTTGGCGGCGGTTTCGGCGGCTTTGGCGGCTCTGCCCGTCAGGCAAACCCCAACGCCCCCCGCAAGGGTCAGGATATCCGTGTGCGGATCACCCTGAGCTTTGATGAGGCCGTGCATGGCTGCAAGAAGAACATCACCATCACCCGCCAGCAGGAGTGCACGGAGTGCCATGGCAGCGGCTGCGCCGCCGGCAGCAGCCCCGAGACCTGCCCGGACTGCGGCGGCCGCGGCTATGTCATCCGGCAGCAGCGCACCCCCTTTGGCGTGATGCAGACCCAGCAGCCCTGCTCCCGCTGCGGCGGCAAGGGCAAGCTGGTCAAGAACCCCTGCAAGGTCTGCCACGGCAGCGGAAAAACTGCCGCCAGGAAGACGCTGGAGGTGTCCATCCCCATGGGCATCGACGACGATCAGAGCTTTGCACTGCGCGGCATGGGCGATGCCGGTGCCAACGGCGGCCCTGCCGGTGATGTGATCGTGATGGTCACGGTCCGGCCCAGCGAGGTGTTCCAGCGTGACGGCTATGATGTCTGGGTCACGGTGCCCATTACCTACAGCCAGGCGGTTCTGGGCGACAGCATCACCGTGCCTTCCATTGACGGCAAGGTGGAGTACACCGTGCCCGAAGGCACCCAGAGCGGCACCACCTTCCGTCTGCGCGGCAAGGGCATCCAGTATCTGAACGGCCGCGGCCGGGGCGATATGTACGTCAAGTGCGAGGTGGAGATCCCCAAGAAGCTGAACAAGGCCCAGCGGGATGCCCTGAAGAAGTTTGAGGGCACCCTGAAAGAGGAGAACTACGAAAAGCGCAAGGGCTTCTTCAAGAAGCTGAAGGATATGTTTGCTTAAAAACATAAGTCGCATCAAAAAAGAGCGAAGATTCGGTTGAATCTTCGCTCTTTTTGTTTGCCGTCAGATCAGCCCATATAGCTGATGTTGACATCCAGCTGGCCGCCGTAGCCGGGGATGCGGGCGGTGCAGGTGCCCTGCCACATGTTGCAGGCAATGGGGCTGGAGGCCACGTTGTAGTGGGCGTTCCAGATGTAGTAGTTGGACAGCTGGCTCATATCCAGCCGCTTGCGGAACCAGGTGGTGGAGGCGTACACGCCGGGTTTGTAGCCCAGTGCCTTGACCTCTTCGCAGAAAGCTACAGCACACTTGGTACGGTCTTCCACGCCCAGACCATCGGCACGGCCATTGCCTGCACCGGAAGCCTCGGTATCAAAGTAGATGGGGTAATCGAGCTGGCGGCCATTCAGCACATAGACGCAGGCCTGTGCCTCCTCGCGGGCCTCGTTCTCGTTGACAGCCTGGCTGAAGCAGTAGATGCCTACCCGCAGCCCGGCGTTGCGGGCGTTGGTGAAGTGCTCCTCAAACTTGGGGTCCTGCACCAGCGCACCGGAGCCGTAGCCGCGGTAGCCGATACGGATGATGGCAAACTCCACACCTGCCGTTTTCACCTTGTCCCAATCGATGCTGCTCTGGTACTTGGAAACATCGATGCCGAAGGTGGCAGGCTGCTGCACGCCGGAGGCATCAAAATAATAGAGCTTGTTGTCGATGCTCTGGATGCCGGTGACGGGCTGGTGGGTGTTCTGATCGTAATAATAGGTCTTGCCGTTTTCGGTGCGCCAACCGGAATACTGGGGCGTTTCTTCCTCATCCTTGCCGAAGAAGAATTCCCACAGCCACTGCAGCAGGCCGTTTTCACCGGTCAGGCAGGTGGGGTCGATGCTCTCTTCGTCCAGCGTGCCGCTGTCCAGTGCCTCCCGGATCTCCTCGGGGGTCAGCAGAACGGTGCCGTTGATATCCTTGATCTGGGCCTCGGCCAGCACATCCGCGCCGTTCTCGGAAGCGGCAGGCGCTTCCTCGGCTACAGGGGCGGTCTCCTCCGTTTCGGGCAGGATGGCGGTCTCTTCAGGAGCGGCCATCGGGTCCTCGGCGGCCAGCGCCTCGGTCTCTGTCAGGAAGTGGGGGAAGGAGTTTTCGTTCTCGATCTCTGAAGCATCCCCGGCCATGGGGTCGGCGGGGACAGCCTCCGGCTGCACAGCGGGCTCCGCAGCGGGGGCGGTGCTCTCTGCCGGGGCGGCGGCGGTGTTCTCCGCCTTGGTCACGGGTGCTGCAGGGGTGCTGGCTGCGGCCTGCTCCTGAGAAGAAGCGCTCTCCTCCGGCTGGGTGCTCTCGGCCTTTGTCTCGCTCCTGTCACTCTTATGATCGAATTTGGGCAGGGTGACTCTGCCCTCAGTCTGCAGGGCGGCGGGCTCGACCGTCAGGCCCGCAGGCTGGGATGCCAGCAGGAAGGTGGTGCCCGCACCGCCAATGGTGATGGCTGCCGCCATCACAAGGCACGCAACAGCCTGGCCGATGCTGCGGCCGGTGCCGTTCTTGCTTGATTTTTTGAAAGATGTTGGTTTCATGCCGCTTGCTCTGCCTCCAAGCTGGACCGGGCAGGATACACGAACTGCACCGGCCCGCCAATATAGTCTCGCATAATTGCGGATAAAGCTATTTTTACTCTCCCAGTATACACCCAAACCCGTGTCGCCGTCAATCAGTTCGCTGTGCTCCGGCATCGCGTCAGGCAGAAAAAACGGAAAGAAAAACACGCTCCACAGTAAAAACGAGCAGGAAGGCAGAATCATTGCATCCAAAGCTGTGAAATTTGTCGCTTTGGACGAAAAACGCGGCCTCCTCTTGCTGTCTTGACAGGTGTATGGTATGATACTTGACACGGAAAGCTCCCGCGCAATGGGCCGGGAGAGAAAGGTTAGGAAGAGTCTATGTCAAGTGTAAAGGACTTTTTGAAGCGGAAGGATATCGTTATCACTCCGCAGCGTTATCTCATCGAGGCTCTGGGCGCCATGGCACAGGGCCTGTTCGCCAGCCTGCTGATCGGCACCATCATCAAAACGCTGGGCCAGCAGACCGGGCTGGAGGTGCTGGTCGATCTGGGCGGCTATGCCTCGGCCATGAGCGGTCCGGCCATGGCCTGCGCCATCGGCTGGGCACTGCACTGCCCCCCGCTGGTGCTGTTCAGCCTGATCACCGTGGGCTACTCGGCCAATGCGCTGGGCGGTGCAGGCGGCCCGCTGGCTGTCCTGATCATTGCCATTGTGGCTGCTGAGATGGGCAAGGCCGTGAGCAAAGAGACCAAGATCGATATCCTTGTCACCCCGCTGGTGACCATTTTTGTGGGCGTGGGCCTTTCCATGCTCATCGCGGCTCCCATCGGTGCTGCCGCCAGCCAGGTGGGCACCCTGATCATGTGGGCCACTGAGCAGGCCCCGCTGGTCATGGGCATTCTGGTGTCTGTCATCGTGGGTGTGGCGCTGACTCTGCCCATCTCCTCTGCCGCCATCTGCGCGGCTCTGGGCCTGACTGGTCTGGCGGGCGGCGCTGCTGTGGCAGGCTGCTGCGCCCAGATGGTCGGCTTTGCCGTGATGAGCTATAAGGAGAACGGTGTGGGCGGCCTGGTCAGCCAGGGCCTGGGCACCAGTATGCTCCAGATGGGCAATATCATCAGGAACCCACGCATCTGGATCGCCCCCACGCTGGCCTCGGCCATCACCGGCCCGCTGGCGACCTGCCTGTTCCACTTTGAGATGAACGGCGCGGCGGTCTCCTCCGGCATGGGCACCTGCGGTCTGGTGGGCCAGATCGGCGTGTACACCGGCTGGGTGAACGATATCGCCGCCGGCACCAAGGCCGCCATCACCCCCATGGACTGGGCTGCCATGGCCCTGATCTGCTTTGTTCTGCCCGCTGTCCTGAGCGTTCTCTTCTGCGAGATCGAGCGCAAGCTGGGCTGGATCAAAGACGGCGATCTGAAGCTGAATTAAACTCCCTCCGTCATCGCTTACGCGATGCCACCTCCCTCAATGAGGGAGGCTAAAAGGCTCCCTCTCCGAGGGAGCTGGCACGGCAAAGCCGTGACTGAGGGAGTTATAAAGGTTTCCCGTCCAACACGGCTTCAGCCAGCGTATCATCTTCATATCGGAGTTTGAGCGAGAAAAAGGGTCTGTCCTCCTCGAGCAGGCGGAAGAAGATCTTGTCGCCCTCCCAGATGGGAAGCTGCTCCACCTGCTCCTTGGGCACCCATTCCAGAATGCCCTCGTTCCGGGCGGCATCCTTTACCAGTGTGCCCGTCCAGGCATCGGCGGTGTAAAGGAACATGTATTCGGTCAGCTCGCCCAGAAGAAAGGTCACTACGCCCCGGCAGCGGTAGGAGGTCAGGGTGAGGCCGGTCTCCTCCTGCACTTCCCGCAGCAGGCAGTCCTCCGGGCTTTCAAACGGCTCAAACTTGCCGCCCACACCGATCCATTTGTCGTGGTTCAGGTCGTTGTTCTTGGTCACGCGGTGGAGCATCAGGTAGGCATTATCCTGTTCCAGATAGCACAGGGTGGTGTTGCGCATGGGAAATTTGGGATCCATCAGCAATTCTCCGTTTCTGTCAGCATTACAAAAAGCGTCCCACAGGGAGCCCCCTGTGGGACGCTTTTATCGTTTCTTATTTCCGTGCGGCCCGGCCTTTTCCGGCGTTGTTCAGCTTCCGCACCAGATCATTCTGGTGCTTGCGCTGGGAGGGCGTGGGCTCCGGGTCCCGCTTTTCCTCGGCACGGGCGTTGGTCTGCGCGGTGTCGGGGTCAACGCGCACCAGATTCCATTCCTGATTGCCGCCCGAGACGTAATTCCAGATCTGGGCCTGTGCACCGTTGGAGGTGTTCATGCCCACAAGGTCGATGTACTTGTCGGCCAGCACGTTGCGGATGCGGGTGCGGCCGTTCCGGGTGGACTCCAGCTCCCAGCACTGGCTCAGCCCGCTGGTGCGGCCCCACTGGTGCAGCCAGGTGCCCTCGACCACACCACCCAGGGCCAGATCGATGAACTTGCCTGTAAAGCGGTTCCTGATCCGCCAGCGTCCCTCGCCAGCGTCCACGAACTGCCACTGCTGCCACGGATGCCCGGCGTAGTCCCACAGACGGATGGCCGCGCCGTTCTCCGTGTTGAAGTTCTTGATCTCCAACACCTTCCCATTGGGTGCCTTGATGAGGTAAAACTCATTTTCCAGTAAAACGACCTGAGATGCTTTTGCCATACGTCCGTGTCTCCTTTCCGGTAAAATCTGGTTTGACGCTTCTATTATAGCGGATTTCCCGGTGCGCAACAAGATTGATTCTTGACGAATATTTTTCTTTTTATTGTGCATTTTGCACTTTCTGCAGCTTTCGACAGAGCCACGGCCCGGCGTACCACAGCACCAGACAGACAAGCCCGATCAGCCGGATCTGCGTGTTGGTGCAGTGGGTGTTCAATTCCAGCCCGATGCCGAAGGAAAGGAGATTGGCGGTCAGCGCATAGAGGATGGGGTGAGGCTTTTTGCCCTCCGGCCAGGGCAGATACCGGTTGTAGACAAAGGCTTCCACGGAGAACACCAGCACCTCCAGTGCAAAATAAAGGAAATTGCCCCACATCGGCCCGAGATAGAGCGTGCCATAGCACAGCCCGAGGTTCAGGATGATCTGCGTGGCAAGGTTGACCTTGCCGATGAGAGTGCGCTGGGCAGGGCCGCGCAGCCCGAAAAGCAGGATGCCCCACGTCAGCTCTAAAATCAGGGTGATGAGCACCCGGGCGGCAAAGGAGGAAAGGATGTCGGAATCGTTGCGGTTGTGGTAGACCCGCAGGCCGTCTTGGGAATCGAGAAGCACCTGCCACTCGCTGGAAAAGGCATAGCGCTCCACCGGCTCCTCGCTGCGGTAGAATGTACAGGTCTCTATATTATAGAGCAGAACATAGAACTTGTTGGGCGGGTAGTAGCTCCAGACGAACTCTGCATCGGCATCGCCGGGGTATTCCTGAAAATAGCCCAGAAAGTAGTAGCCCTCCGGAGCGGGGTAGTTCCGGAAGGCCTCCCAGGCCTCGCGGGAACCCATCCGCTCCCGGTAGTCTGCCGGGGCGGTCCAGGGGCCGTTGAGGGCCGTATTGCCCAGCAGGGTGACCGCATAGCGCTGGCCCGGTGTGTAATAGAGCTTGAGCGTGACCGAGGGCTTGGGGCCCATGTCCGCAAAAACGGGCAGGGAAAGGGCCAGCACCAGCAGGGCCGAGAGGAAAAAAGCAAAAATTTTTTTGCGAAAAATTTTCTTCATGGCGGTGTCCTCACTTCAAAAAACAAAAAATTCTGACACGTCTTTCCTTAACCTGTAAACGTATGAAAAACAGCTGTTATTGCAGGGCGCTCTGCACAAAATTGCAGATGGAGCTTTGTGCACCATTTCCTGTTTTTCTTACAAGTACAAAACGACCGTTTTCGGCCTCTTTCAGGGCAGAATATGAATAATTTGTTTCCGGCTCACGGCCAATTCAGGACACTGACTTTACATTTATAAAGCAAAGCGAACTTCACCACTTTATTTACATGAGCAAAACACCTTTCAAAAGAAGCTTTAATTTGTTTCACGTTTTTGGATATTGACTTTATATCAAAACTGCGGTATAGTAAGAATGCGGAGAGCGGAAAGCGCCCCGCCGACACTTGAGCTTCAGGCGTAAGCCTGTGAGAAAAATATAGGAGGTTTGACTTATGTACTATTACATTCTGGGTTGCGGCATTGCTTGTCTGGTTCTGTTCGGCATCAACAGCATGGATACGGTGGATGTCAAGCCGGCCGAGATCCTGGGTAAGGTCATTCTGTGGCCCGTTGCCCTGATGGAAGCAGTTGTTCGTTACAGCTCCACGCATCACAACATCAAGACCGCGCTGTAAAACATCTCGTTCCAAACCAACGAAGAGCAATCAGGCGGCTGCGCTTTCAAAAAGGAAGGCGCAGCCGCCTTTTTGTTTTGCACTTTACGGCGTTGTATGGTACAATAACACCAGAACTTTTAGGGAGGGAAATTGCTATGACCAATGAGACCTTACATACCCTTGAGACCCGCCGCAGCTGCCGCGCCTACAAGCCGGAGCAGATCACGAAAGAGGAGCTGGAAGCCGTTCTGCGTGCAGGCACCTTTGCCCCCAGCGCTATGAACCGCCAGAGCGCAAAGATCGTGGTGGTGCAGGATGCTGAGACCCGCGCCCAGCTCACCCGGATGAATGCTGCCGTGATGGGCAACACGGGCGACCCCATGTACGGTGCCCCCACCATTCTGGTGGTGCTGGCCGATGCCAACGCCCGCTGTGGCGTGCAGGACGGCAGCCTTGTGATGGGCAACCTGATGAACGCTGCTGCCGCCATCGGGCTGGGCAGCTGCTGGATCAACCGCGCAAAGGAAGAGTTCGAGACCGAAGAGGGCAAGGCCCTGCTGAAAAAGTGGGGCATTGAGGGGGACTATATCGGCGTGGGCCACTGCATTCTGGGCTACCCGGCAGAGGAACCCCGCCCAGCCGCCCCCCGCAAGCCGGATTATATCGTATACGCATAAGGAGCACTATGAAACCCGATTACAAGCTGGTCGCAAAGGCCAAATACATTCACGCCAACGCTGACCTTGCCAGTGAGATCTGGCACGAGGTCTACAAGCGCTATTACCCTGCAAAGCAGCTGGACACGCTGGTGGAAACGCTGCAGAGCGCCGATGCCATTGAGGCGGATATCGACAACGATGTGAACTATTTCCTCGTGGTGCTGGGCGGCAAGACCATCGGCTACTTTGCCTGGAAGATGGAGAACACGGCCCTGCACCTGCTCCACCTCTACCTCAAGCCCGAGTACCGGGGCAAGGCACTGGGCCGGGATATCCTGGCTACCTGCGAGCGTCTGGCCCGGGGTGAGGGCCGGGGCCGCCTGTACTGCGAGGTGCACACCAAGTGCCTGCCGGTGCTGCAGTTCTTCAAGACCAAGGGCTACCGCGTGCTGGGCCCCGCCGAGGCAGAAGCTGCGGGCATTTCCATGCAGCTGACCACGCTGGAAAAAATGCTGTAAATTTCCCGTTGATTTTTTGCCGCGTTTGCACTACAATAAAGTAGTGTATTGAAGTGCCCCGCGCGGGCCAGACCCAACCTGAACGATAGGGGAGGAACAAGCCATGGCAAAAGATCATCCCACCGGAGAGTCCGGCCTGTATTCTGCATTGCTGGAGCTGAAAACGCCTGAGGAGTGCTACCGCTTTTTACAGGATGTGTGCAGCTACGCCGAGCTCAGTGCAATGGAGCAGCGGTATAACATCGCGGAAAAGCTGGTCAACAAGCAGAGCTATACCAGCATCATGGGCAACATTGGTGCGTCCAGCGCCATCATCAGCCGGGTGAGCCGGGTCATCAGCAAGGATGACAGTGTGCTGCGCCGCCTGCTGGAAGAAAAGGCGGAACAGCCCGCCGAAGAATAACACGGACCGCGCGCCGCGGGGCAGGGGAGCACCCGCCCTGCGGTGCGCTTTTTTAGAAGGGAGTCTGTAAAGATGAGTAAGGCAGTTGTATTTTTTGCCGATGGCACCGAGGAGTGTGAAGCCCTGCTGGTGGTAGACCTGCTGCGCCGCGCCAAGGTGGAGGTCATCGTGGCCTCTGCCATGGGCCGCAGGGAGCTGGTGAGCAGCCATAAGATCCACCTGACCGCCGATGCGCTGGCCGAGGAAGTGGATTATTCCGATGTGGACATGGTCGTTTTGCCCGGCGGGATCCCGGGCACACCCAACCTTGCCGCCAACAAGACGGTCACCGAGACCTGTGCCGCCTTTGCCAAGGCGGGCCGGAAGGTGGCCGCCATCTGTGCCGCCCCCAGCATCCTGGCCTCTCTTGGCCTGCTGGAGGGCAGGAACGCCACCGCCCACGCTGGCTTCCAGGATCAGCTGGCCGGTGCCATCGTCCACGATGAAGAGGTCGTGGTGGATGGCAACATCACCACCAGCTATGGGCTGGGCGGTGCCATCCCCTTTGCACTGGAACTGGTGCGCCAGCTGGCCGGTCAGGCAGAGGCGGAGCGTATCCGGAACGCCATTGCGTATCGGCACTGAGAAAGGGGATGCGGTATGCGCTTTATTACCTGTCGTTTGCCGGACGGCGTGGAAGACCCGGCGATTTTATCGGAGGATGGGCGGCAGGTCTGGCCGCTGAGCTGGCTGGGCCTGAGTTATGAGACCCTGAGCGAGGCCATCCCGTTTCTGACCCCGCAGGTGCGGTATGGGCTGTCGCTGGCCATTGCGGGCATTCCCGCTCTGCCTGTGGAGGCCGTCACGCTGGAAAGCCCCATCCCGGCCCCGGCGCAGGATATTATCTGCCTGGGCATCAATTATATGGCCCACTCCGATGAGGCGGAGAAATACTCTGCCGCTGCCTTTGCCACCAAGCACGAGGATGCCATCTACTTTTCCAAGCGCGTGACCCGCGCCGTGCCGGACGGCGGCCCCATCGAGGCCCACACCGATCTGGTGAAAAAGCTGGATTATGAGTGTGAGCTGGCTGTGGTGCTGGGCAGGGATGCCAGGGATGTGCCCGCCGGTCAGACCCGGGACTACATCTTCGGCTATACCATCCTGAACGATGTCTCGGCCCGGGATGTGCAGACGGCGCATAAACAGTGGTACTTTGGCAAGAGTCTGGACGGCTTTACCCCAATCGGGCCCTGCATCGTCACGGCAGATGCCTTTGCCGACTACCCGCCCAGGCTGGGCATTCGCAGCTTTGTCAACGGCGAAAAGCGGCAGGATTCCAATACGGCCCTGCAGATCTTTGACATCGACCATGTCATTGCCGGGCTTTCGCAGGGCATGACCCTGAAAGCGGGCACCATCATTGCCACCGGTACCCCGGCGGGTGTGGGCATGGGCATGGACCCGCCGCAGTTCCTCAAGCCCGGAGATGTGGTGCGGTGCGAGATCGAGGGTATTGGTACGCTGACCAATCCGGTCAAGTGATTCCAAAATGTAATATCTTTGGAAGAGTATATGAACTGTTATATAAATGAACATGAAATTGCTCTTGTTCATATACTGTTCAAAATAAGTTCATTTGAAGTTCACACACTTCCGGTATACATAGGGCAACAAAGGCGCACACCGCGCCGCATCCCCTGTGCAGTAACAGCACGGCAGGCCGCAAAGGATGCCTGTTGTGTGAGAGGAAAGGAATTGGAACACTATGAAAATTGGTTTTACAGAGCTGATCCTGGTGGCCATCGTGGCCTTCGTGGTCATCGGCCCCGATAAGCTGCCCGAGTACGCCCGCAAGCTCGGCAAGATGCTGCGGGAGCTGAAGAAGTACACCGGTGCCGCTTCCGAGGAGATCCAGAAGAATGTGGTGGAGCCCCTGAACGAGATCCAGGCCCCCATCAAGGAAGCCGTTGCTCCCCTGACCGACATCAAGAAGGACATCGACGACAGCATGAAGGATGTCACCAAGAGCTTTACCAACATTGGTAAGACCAGCAAGGAAGAAGCCAAGAAGGCCGAAGAGGTCGAGGAAGTGGCCGAGCTGGAGGAACCCGTGGAGGAGCTGCCCGAAGAGCCCGTCAAGGCTGAGGAGCCTGCCGCTGAGCCTGTGAAGGCAGAGGAAAAGGCAGAAGAGCCTGCTGCAGAGGAAAAGCCCGAGGAGGCCCCCGCTGCAAACGAAGCCCCTGCCGAGGCTGTTCCCGCTGAGGAAGCTGCCCCTGCCGAAGAGGCAAAGGTCTAAGTACATGGATACACCCGCGCCCGCGGTTGTAGGATAAAAACTGGAATCCAGCCCGCCAGAGCGGCGCGGCAAGAGTAAAAAGGAGATTATTATTATGAGAATCGGACCTCAGGAGCTTATCATTGTTCTGATCATCGTTCTGGTCATCTTTGGACCCAAGAACCTGCCGAAGCTGGGCAAGATGTTCGGCAAGACCATGAAGAACTTTAAGGAAGGTATGGAAGACGTGGATGAGAACGGCGACGCCAAGCCTGCCGAGACCAAGACCGAGGAAAAGGCTGAGAAGAAGGACGAGGAGTAATTTGTGGCTACCAACGTGAAGCGCAAAAAGAAAGCCGAAGTCATGTCGGACGACGGCAGCATGACGCTGACCGGACATCTGAAAGAGCTGCGGAACCGGCTGATCATCTGCGCGGCGGTGTTTGTAGTGGGCGTGATCGGCTTCCTGGCAATTTCGGATAAGCTGATCGACCTGCTGACGGCCATGGCAATGAATGCGAACTACACCTTCGTGTTCCTGGCCCCGCAGGAAAAGCTGATGCAGTATTTCCGGGTGTCCCTGATCGCTGCGGTGATCGTGACCATTCCGGTGGCGCTGTATCAGGTCTACGCCTTTGCAAAACCCGGCCTGAAACGGAGCGAGAGATTCTTCTTCCGGCTGGTGCTGCTGTTCGGTCTGGCTCTGTTCTGCGTAGGTGTGCTGTTCGCCTACAAGGTCACCCTGCCGTTCATGCTGAACTTCCTCGTCACGCTGGAGGGTACCGATTACATCACGGCATCCATCAGCATCGAGAGCTACATCAACCTCTGCCTGACCATGTTCATCATCTTCGGCTGTGTGTTTGAAATGCCTCTGGTCACCATCATTCTGGCCAAGATGGGCATTGCAAACCCCGAGATCATGAAGAAGGGCCGCGGCGTTGCCATTGTCCTGATCTTCCTGGTCGCAGCCATCATCACCCCGCCCGATATCGTGTCGCAGTGCTTCGTGGCAGTTCCCATGTGCCTGCTGTACTTTATCAGCATCTTCCTCAGCGGCATTTTCTATAAGCCCAAGACGGATGATGACGACGAGGATGAGGATGACGAAGAGGAATCCTCTGACGAGGAGTAAGTTCTCCCAAGGCTTTCCGGCCCTCCCACTGCGGGAGGGCCTTTTGCTTTGCCAAAAATCGAAACGAATTTTCGGCTTTTTGCATAAATCCTGTTTCAGCCTCTGTCTTTTGCAAATGGATATGTTATAATGATAACGATGAGAAAACCGGCGGTCTGACCGCCGCAAAGAAGGGGTAAATGAATATGAAAGAGTACGCATTCGGCATCGACCTGGGCGGCACCACGGCCAAGGTGGGCCTGTTCACCACGGCGGGCGCTCTGCTGGAAAAGTGGGAGGTGCCCACCGACACCTCCAATGCAGGTGAACACATCCTTGGAAACCTGGCCAAGGCTGTGAAGGACAAGATGCAGGAAAACGGCATCACTGCCGAGCAGGTGGAGGGCGTGGGTGTCGGTGTGCCCGGCCCTGTGCTGGACAGCCGTATCGTGCCCATTGTCTGCGCCAACCTCGGCGGCTGGGGTGAGCGGAACGTCTCCATCCAGCTGTCCGGCCTGCTGGACGGCATCAAGGTGCTGGTGGGCAACGATGCCGATGTGGCCGCGCTGGGCGAGATCTGGATGGGCTGTGCCAAGGGCTGCCGCAGCACGGTGATGGTCACGCTGGGCACCGGTGTCGGCGGCGGTGTCATCGTCAACGGCAGGATCATCGAAGGTGCACACGGTGCAGGCGGCGAGATCGGCCACATCACCGTCAACCCCCACGAGACGGCGGTCTGCGGCTGCGGCAAACACGGCTGTCTGGAGCAGTATTCCAGCGCCACCGGCGTGGTCCGCTGCATGAAGAAGCTGCTGGACGAGAACCCGGACACCCCCTGCACCCTGCGCGGCACCGACTTTGCCGCCAAGGATGTCTTTGATGCCGCCCGTGCAGGCGATGCACTGGCCGCCCGTGAGGTGGATGAGATGACCGACATCCTGGGCATGGCGCTGGCCTCCATTGCCTCCACCACCGACCCCGAGATGTTCATGGTGGGCGGCGGTGTCGCCCGTGCCGGAGATGTCCTCTTCAACCCCCTGCGGGAGCATTTCAAGACCTATGCCTTCAGCTCCTGCCGCGAGACCCCCATCGTTGCCGCTACCCTCGGCAATGATGCCGGCATCTATGGTGCCGTGCGGCTCATCGTGGGAGAATAAGATGAAGCTGAATCTGCAAGTTACCCGGTTGCAGGATGGTGCAAAAGTGCCAGTACATGTTGTGGCGGCGGGAAAGCTGGATTTTCAGCAGACTGCCAGCATGGGATGGCAGACGAATTGGAAAACGATGGACACTGCATATTTCCCGAATCGTGTTGCACTGAAAACAGAAGAACAGGAATTGCTGGGTTTGATGTCTTACTTCTGCGATGATCGATTTCTGGCAGTAGAACTTGTCTATCTGGAAAGTCAGCCGGAAAGCAATGCAAATCTTCTGCATCAGAATGGACAGGAAAAGAAGTATCAGGGAATTGCAAAGGCATTATTTGCATATGCAGTACAGGAATCTATCAATCATGGCTATGATGGCGTGGTACTGTTCAAAGCAAAAACGGATACTCTTCTGGAATACTATCTTCACGAATTTGGAGCACGTCCGGTAGGGAGATATGACCCATTCCGGTTAGTACTCTGGGAAGATGCTGCACAAAGATTGATTGCAGAATACGAGGTGAATGCAGATGAATGAACCGATGGAAAGAAGCTGGGTCACACCGCTGAATGAGGAAGATCGGGAATATTTTTCCTATTTCCGCACAGTTTGTAAGAGGTACAATATCAATCCATCCAGAGCGACCCGTCTGGAATACGACTTTGTGACCCGTGTGGCAGAAAGTGAGTTTTACTTGCAGAAAACTGCGACCTGATGAAATGGTTGAGCCCCATGCCCGCATCTCAATCGTGTGGGCATGGGGATTTTTATTTTATAAGAAGAAGGTGCTGAATCAATGAATTATACCCCTATTACAGAGGAAAATGTTGAAAAAGCAGCAACGCTTTATATGAACCACTACAACCAGCATTCTGGCGGGTGCTGGACCTATGAAAAGGCATATAAGCGAATCCATCAAATGGTAACGATGGAGGATTCCCTCTGCCTGATGCAAGAAGATGACAACGATATTCCAACAGGGCTTGTTATCGGTTTTTTGGAAAGCTACGATGAATTTACATTCTATTATCTCGACGAGATCCTGATTTTTGGGGAGTATCAGAACAAGGGGTATGGCAGACAGCTTCTCCAAGAAGTGGAACAGCGTGTGTGGGAACGTGGTGCACAGATGATTGAACTGGTCTGTCCGGATGATGCGCACCACATGCACTTTTACGGCGGCTTCGGGATGGCGGAAGCAACGAACCTGAAGCTGATGAAAAAACGATTGTAAATCTGCCGTGGTTATTTTTGAGGCAAAAACGGACGAACTGGAACAGCACTATCTCCGGGATTTTGGAGCGCGTCCGGTTGCATCCTTACATCCTGGCGGGCCGAGAACATTTATGATTGCAGATCAGGCAGCCAAGGATATATTTTCATCGTATCTTTTTGAAGAATAGGGGGAAAGCAAATGAAACCATATGATAAGGATATCGACATTGTTTTTTCTCCAATGTCTGATGAAACCATGTCGTGGTTGGATGAACTGCTTACAACCTGTAAGCGGTTCGGTGTGGATTACTACAATGCCTCTGAAAAAGACCGTGCATTTGTGGAAGCAGTGGCGCGGAAAAATTATGGAATAAAGCAGGCGAAAATGAATGGAGTATCTGTCTCCACAGTAGAGCCCTTCTTTGGGATTCATCGAGCAGTATAAAAAGAGAACAAAGGAAGCGTGACCTCTTCAGGCCGGGAACGTTTTTCTGAAATCATTGCAAAGCCCCGTGCCGGTGCGATATGCCGGACACGGGGCTTTTTCTATTTTTGAAATATAAAATACAAGACAAAAAGTAAATTATACTTGACATAATGTCTGATGAGTGCTATTCTGTATCCAGAGGGAATGAGCTTACCCTCACAGGAAAGAGACGAGGTGACAGGATGCCGAAGAATCTGAAACTGAAAGCTGCCCGCGCGGAAAAAGATATGACGCAGGGGGCATTGGCAGAAGCGGCTGGGGTCTCGCGCCAGACCATCAACGCGATCGAAAAGGGCGAGTACAACCCCACCATCAATCTCTGCCGCAGCATCTGCAAAATTCTGGGAAAAACACTGGATGAACTGTTCTGGGAGGAATGAGAAATGAAATTTTCACTGTACAGCAAGAAAAATGTTCTGGATGAGATGCAGGAGCAGACCATGTCCAAAATTGAGAGGCGTGGCTTCTGGCTGATGTGGGGCGGTCTGCTGGCCGCAATGGTGATTCAGCAGCTGACGGGCAATGCAGATAAAGCGACCGGAGAAGGGGTCGTTTTTATGGCCGGATGTGTTTACACCGTTGCAGAGTGCGTCCGGAATGGCCTGTGGGACCGCCATCTTTCTTCCAGTATGGGTGCCAATGCGGTTTGTTCTCTGCTGGCGGCTGTGGCGGTTACGGTACTTCATGGCCTGACCTATGGCTATTGGATGGGCGCTGCGTTTACTGGTGTTTCGACAGGTCTGCTCTGCTTTGCGCTGCTCCAATTCTGTGCACATCTGACGCAGAAGAATCGGAAAAAGCTGGATGATGAGCCAGAAGAAAAATAACACCTGATTTTCCACAACAAAAAGCGGAACCGTTGAAAATTCAGCGGTTCCGCTTTTTGTTGTTGCAATTATTTCTGATACCGGATGCTGTCTTTTTCGGTGATAGGCCGCAGCACCTTACAGGGGTTGCCCACGGCCACCACGCCGGAGGGAATATCCTTTGTGACCACGCTGCCTGCACCGATGACCGTGTTGGAGCCGATGGTGACCCCGGGCAGGATGGTGACATCACCGCCCAGCCAGACGTTGTCCCCCAGTGTGATGGGGGCTGTGGTCTCAAGGCCGCTGTTGCGCTCTTCCGGCAGCATGGGGTGGATGGCAGTGTACATGCCGCAGTTGGGGCCGATGAAGCAGTGCCTGCCCAGTGTGATTTTTGCGCAGTCCATCAGGTAAGCACCGTGGTTGATGTAGGTGCCCGCACCGATGAAGCAGTGATAGCCGTAATCCACATACAGGTGCGGCAGAATGACCACATGTTCTTCCATGTGGGGCAGCAGCTGACGCAGAAGCTCTGCCCGCTTTGCTTTTTCAGAGGGGCGGGTCTGGTTGAACTCGGTGTAGAGCTCCTCGGCTTTCTCTCGTTCGGCACAGAGCTCCGGGGTGTAGTTTGCGTCGTACCAGAGACCTGCTTCCCATTTTTCACGTTCTGTCATAAACGTTCTCCTGTTATAAGGTGTCCTCGCCGGGCAGCTGGTTCCACAGGCGGTAGTACACGCCCTGCTTTGCCAGCAGCTCTTCGTGAGTGCCGGATTCCACAATGCCCTCGGAGCCAAGCACCAGAATACGGTCGTAGTTCTTGATGGTGGTCAGGCGGTGGGCGATGGTCAGGGTGGTGCGGCCATGGGCCAGCTTTTCCAGGCTCTGCCCCACAAGGATCTCGCTCTCGTTGTCCAGTGCACTGGTGGCTTCGTCCAGGATCAGGATGGGCGGGTTCTTCAGGAACACCCGGGCAATGGCGATGCGCTGCTTCTGGCCGCCCGAGAGCTTGACACCGCGCTCGCCGACATAAGTGTCGAAGCCGTCCTTCAGGGCCATGATAAAGCGCTCTGCACCGGCCAGACGGGCAGCTTCGATGATCTCCTCCCGGGTGGCATCGGGCTTGCCGTAGGCGATGTTATCCGCCACAGAGCCGCTGAACAGATACACGTCCTGCTGGACGATGCCGATGTCCTCGCGCAGGCTCTTGAGGGTGACCTGCTGGATGTCCTGCCCATCGATGTAGATGTGGCCGCTGGTCACATCGTAGAAGCGGGGGATGAGGTTGCACAGGGTGGTCTTGCCGCCGCCGGAGGGTCCGACCAGAGCCAGCCGCTCGCCTGCCTTGATGTCCAGACTGACATGGTGGAGCACCTTGTTGTGGTCGTCCGGGTACTCAAAGCTGACATCGTCAAAGCGGATGGCACCGGGGCCGGGCTGCAGGGGCCGGGCATCTGGAGCATCGTGGATGGGCACGGGGGTGTCCATGATCTCGGCAAAGCGCTCGATGCCGGTCATGCCGCGCTGGAACTGCTCGGCAAACTCGACGATGCGGCGGATGGTAGCGATGAGGGTGGTGACATAGAGCATGTAGGCCACCAGGTCACCGGCGGTGATCTTGCCGTTGACCAGCGACAGGCCGCCCGCCAGAATGACCACCAGATACATCAGGCCGTCGAACAGGCGGGTGGAGGTGTTGAAGGCAGCCATGGCGTAGTAGCCCAGCGTTTTGATGTGCTCAAAGTCCTTGTTGCCCTGCTCGAACTTGGCGCGCTCCTGCTCCTCGGCGGCAAAGGCTTTTACCACGCCCTGCCCCAGCAGGCTGTCCTCGATGGTGGCGTTCAGCTCACCGATCTGGATGCGCTGCTGCCGGAACCGGGCACGCAGACGACCGTTCAGGTAAACGGAAACCACGCCCATCAGGGGCACGCAGGCGAACACCGCCAGCGTCAGCGGGATGCTGGCCTGGCACAGGATGATGAAGGAGGCCAGGATCTTGATAAAGGCGATGAAAAATTCCTCGGGGCAGTGGTGGGCAAACTCGGTCACATCGAACAGATCGTTGGTGATGCGGCCCATGATGGTGCCGACCTTGGTGTTATTGTAATAGGTGTGGTCGAGCAGCAGCAGGTGGTCGAAGGCATCCCGGCGCATGTCGGTCTCGATGTGCACGCCCATGATGTGGCCGATGCCGGACATGAAATACTGGGCCGCACCGTCGATGATGCGGAGCACAAAGTAGATGCCCGCCAGCTTGAGCACGATGCCGGTGGTCAGGGTGATGCCCACGCCCATGGCCGAGTTGGTGATGGTGCTCATGATCTTGGGCAGGAAGATGTCACACAGGGTGGTCAGTGCGGCGCAGAACAGGTCGAGAAAGAGCACTGCCTTGTGCTTTGCCAGATAGGGTAAAAAGCGGCGGATGAGCGCGCCGCTGCTGTTGTGATGCGCACCGGGGTCTTTGATGTTTTGCTTTGCCATGGTTCCTCCTTGATTTGAACTTCTCAGTCTGCGCGTCAGCGATGACGGAGAGGCTTATTTTTTGCTGTAATCCCGTTCGCCGTAGATCGCGGTGCCAATGCGCACCAGCGTCGCGCCTTCGCGGATGGCGTTCTCATAATCGCCGCTCATGCCCATGGAGAGGGTCTGCATCTCCACGTTGGAATAGCCGCGCTCCCCGGCCTTTACGAACAGGTCGTGGACGGCGGCGAGATACCGGCGGTTCTGTGCATCGTCATCATTGACCGGGGGAATGGCCATCAGGCCCTTGACCCGGATGTGCTCCTGCGCGGCAGCGGCATCCAGCAGGGGCCAGAGCGCTTCCGGCGAAACGCCGCTCTTGCTCTCCTCCCCGCCGATGTTCACCTCCAGCAGGACGTTCTGCACGATGTCCGCCTTGGCGGCTTCCTTCTCGATGGCGGTCAGAAGGTGTTCACTGCCCACGCTCTGGATCAGGCTGGCCCGGCCCAGGACTTTTTTGATCTTGTTTGTCTGCAGGTGCCCGATGAAATGGCTGGGCTTGCCGCAGTAAGCGCCTGCGTCAAAGTTTGCGCAGAGCTCCTGCACATGGTTTTCGCCAAACACGTCAATGGGCAGGGCGGCACTTGCGGCCACGGTTTCAGCGGTGCGGGTCTTGCAGGCGGCGCACAGCTGGACCTCGGCAGGGTCGCGGCCTGCCTCCCGGGCAGCGGCGGCCATCTTTTCACGGATGGCCAGCACGGCCTCCCGCATCTCTTCCGGTGTTTTTTCTGCCATAAGGCATCAGTCCTCCTCGGTATATTTTGCGCGCTCTCCGCCGATGAGCTTCGGACGGGTGCGGGCGCAGAGAATGTTTGCTTCACCGATCCGGTTCAGGCTCAGCCGCACCGGCACGGCCACCCGGCGCAGGTGCATCCCGATCAGGGTGCCGCCAATGTCGATACCGGCGTGGGCGCGGATCTCCTCCACAGCAATGGGGTCTTTGCACTGCTTCCAGCAGGTGGTGGCCCAGCTGCCGCCCGCATGGGGCCGGGGCACGACACACACTTCCTCCCAACCGTATTGTTCGGCGGCTTCCCGCTCAATGATAATGGCCCGGTTCAGGTGCTCACAGCACTGTGCCGCCAACCAGATGCCGCGCTGGGCCAGCACCGGCGCAATGCCTGCGTAGACGGCCTGCGCGGCCTCCAGACTGCTGTCCTTGCCGATGTGCCCGCCCACAATCTCGCTGGACGAGCAGCCCACCACGAACACGTCGCCTTTTTTCAACTTTGCCTGTTCCAGCAGCTCTTCCACTGCCTGCCGGGCTTCCGCCTGGATCTGCTGTTTGAATGCGTCTGTCATATCAATTACCTCGTATCGATCGGTTGCCGCGATGACCCGATGTTTTGTATTCTGTTGGGCCCAAGCGTTTACAACAATTTTTCCGGGATGTCCAGGGCTCCCCTGGCAGGGGAGCTGGCACGCGAAGCGTGACGGAGCGGTTCAGACCCGTACAGAATAAAGCGCTTTTTCTCCCGTGATGCCAAAATACACCCGGTTCTCCACCGGGCAGAGGGCAGAGCTGCTGCCCTGAGGCTTGCCGGAAAAGCTCCACAGCCAGCTTCCGCTGGCGGTGGAAACGGCCTCGGCGCGGATGCCGTCGGCGGGCAGGGAGAACAGGTTCTCCTGCATCGATTCGCTCAGCCGCAGGGCCACACCGCGCAGGAAGGTGCTGCCTGCATGGCGCTCTAGCCAGCTGGAGCTGGCCCAGCGGTAGCTGATGTAGAGGGTGCTGTCCTCATCCAGCGCCAACGCGCCGGGATAGCCCGGCAGCCCGCTGAAGCTGCTCTGACAGCCCTTGCCCCCTGCAGTCAGGCCGCGGGCAGAGGCCGCCGCGCTCCAGATGCAGCGGCTGCCGAGGTCGGAGATGTAGAGGGTCTGGGTGCGCTCGTCCAGCGCAAGGCCGGACGCTCCGGCAATGCCGCCCACCACCTGCTCCACGGTGCGGGCAGCAGGATCATAAACGTATACCGCACCTGTTCCGGTGTGGGCCAGCAGCTCGGTGCGCAGGGCGCTTTCCAGCCCCTGTTCCGCGCTCTCCTGCCCGACCACGGCAAAGTAGACCTTGCCGTCCGCACCGACCTCCACGGCAGAAAGGGCTCCCAGCGGGGCACCGTCGATCTGCGTGACCACCTGTTCCACCGAAGCGCCCCAGCTGTCGTGCCGGGCGCGGCAGAGGGTGCCCCCGGCAGGGGTGAGAACTGTGAGCCACAGGTCTCCCGCAGCATCAAACGCAAAGCCGGTCAGCTCGCCCTCTACGCTCAGGATGACCGCAGCGTTGCCGCCGTCGGTGCGCACCAGATCGCTGGTGCGTTTCTTCAGAGAGGAGCCGTTCCATGCCGCCGCATAGACAAGGCCATCCCGGGTGCGGATGCAGTCCACACCCTGATACCCGCCCAGATCCCAGATCTCCCTGCGGTCGGTGGAAAGCGCTGCCTGCGCCGCGCCGGAGGCCTGCCGGTGATCCGGGGCGGTGTAGGTTTTAGGCGGGGCCTCAATGGGCCGGAGCACCAGCACCCAGACCAGCGCAGCAACCGCGGCCAGCGTAAACACGATGCTCAATTTCTGGAATCTCTGGAGCACTTCCTCCCGCTCGGCGGCACGCTGGGCCTCCTGCACGGCCCGGCGGCGGGCAGCGGCGGCGCTGGCCCGGTTGGCGCGGCGAAGCCAGCGGTCTACCCACAGGGCCGCACTGGGCCCGATGGTCAGTGACGCGATGAGCAGGATGAGAAGCAGTTCAACGAATCCGATGCGCATAGGCAGATTTCCTTTGTTCTGATGGTTGTTTTTATCAAATCAGTATAGCACACTTTATAGCAGAGAAGCAAGCGGGCGGCAGGCTCCTGCTGTTTCTTGCAGGGCTTTTGTGGTATACTAAGAAAAATGGGGCGGCGGTTTTCCAAACCATTCACTTAAACTTCACAAAATTTTCCAATAATTATATTATGATACCCCTAGAAACTGGAGCTATTTTGATAACGAGGAGGAAACCTCAGATGGCAAAGATACTGATCGTTGATGATGAACCCCGCATCCGGGAACTGATCCGGGAGCATTTACAATATGCAGGCTATGTCTGCGAGGAAGCGGGCGACGGCTCTGCCGCCCTTTCGCTGCTGAGCGGCGGCGGTTTTGATCTGGTGATCCTGGATGTGATGATGCCCTTTATGGACGGCATGACCTGCCTGCGCGAGATGCGCGCCCGCCACATCAACACGCCGGTGATCATCCTGACCGCGCGCGGCGAGGAGTATGACAAGCTGGCCGGTCTGGAAGGCGGCGCGGATGACTATGTGGTCAAGCCCTTCTCCCCACGGGAGCTGGTGGCCCGTGTCAAGGCAGTGCTCAACCGCACCATGCCCCGCTCCGAGGCATCGGACGGCACCATGACCTTTGGCGAACTGACCATCGATACGGCCAGCCACACCGTGCGGGTGGCGGGCGAGGATGTGAGCCTGACCCCCAAGGAGTTTGACCTGCTGGTGTTCCTGGCCTCCAACAAGGGCATTGCCCTGAGCCGGGAGAAGATCCTGCAGAAGGTGTGGAACTACGACTATTTTGGCGAGGACCGCACCGTGGATACCCATGTCAAGATGCTGCGCGGCCATCTGGGCAAATGCCGGGGCTATATTGCCACCGTATGGGGCATCGGCTATAAGTTCGACCCGGATGCAGCGCGTTAAACAGGAGGTTTGCGGTTGATGCGGCAACCCGAAAAAAAGCGGCGTACCGTGGGCATCCGCGGGCAGCTGATGTGGTTCCTCTGCTTCATCTGTCTGCTGCTGCTGGTGCTGTTCTGGTTTTTGTGCACCCAGCTGCTGGAGCCCCTGTACACCACCCATATCCAGAAGCAGCTGACCGAACAGGCGGATGCCATCGTGCAGAAGCTGGACGATGCCATTGCCGACGGCCAGACCCTCTCTTATTGGGGGTTCGGCAGTCAGCTCTATGTCAACAGCCAGTTTTTCAACCAGCTCAGCAGCGAGATCTACGAAAACGGCGGCATGAGCAGCTTCTGCGTGGATATCTCCGATGTCACGCTGCGGCAGATCTTCAAGGTGGAGAACCTCTCCTACTGCAACCTGCACCGCACCCGGCCCACCGATGAAAACAGCGAGCTGCCCTCTTACAGCACCGCCCGCGCCATGCGCCAGCTCTGCCGCGAGACCGGCAGCTGCGTGCGGAAGATCAATCCGCCCACGCCCTCGGGCACGGTGGAGCTGATGGTGGGCAGAACGACCTCCGACGGCAGCTATACCGTGCTGGTGACCACCAGCCTGATGCATGTCTCGGAGGCCGGTGAAGTGATGAGCACGGTGCTGCCGCTGGCGGCGGCGCTGATCTTTGCCTTTTCCATGAGCGCGGCGTGGCTGTTCAGCGAGTGGTTCACCAAGCCCCTGCGCCAGCTTTCGGGGGCGGCCCGGCAGGTGGCACAGGGCGATTATGCCGTGCAGGTGGAGACCAACCGCCGGGACGAACTGGGCGACCTGGCGCAGGAGTTCAACCACATGGCCAAGGAAGTCCAGCACGCGGCTCAGATGCAGCGCGACCTGCTGGCGAACGTCTCCCACGACCTGCGCACCCCGCTGACCCTCATCAAGGGCTATGCGGAGACGGTGCGGGACATCACCGGCGACGACAAGGCCCACCGGGACGAGCAGATGAACATCATCGTGGATGAGGCCGACCGGCTGACGGCGCTGGTCTCCAGCGTCATGGAGCTGAGCAAGGTGACCAGCGGCGCGGAAAAGTGCGAGAAGGTCCACTTTGATATGGGCCAGCTCTGCGATGAGGTCAGTGAGCGCTATGACGCGGTCTGTGCCCAAAATGGCTGGCAGCTCAAGCTGGAACTGCCGGAGGAAGAGCTGCCTGTCTATGCCGACCCCAACATGATGCAGCGCGCCCTCCACAACCTGCTGGGCAACGCTATGCACCACATCGGCGGGGACGGCATCTTCCTCCTGCGGGCCTCTAAGGTGCCCGAGGGAGTCCGGGTGGAGATCGAGGACCACGGCCCCGGCATCTGTGCCGAGGATCTGCCCTATATCTTTGACCGGTATTACCGCTCCCGCTCCGATGCGGGCAAGCAGGGCACCGGCCTGGGGCTTTCCATCACCAAGGCCATCTTCCAGCAGCACGGCTTCCGCTTCGGTGTGCAGAGCACGCTGGGCAAAGGCACGACCTTCTGGTTCATTGCAACGGATACAAAGTAAAACGACCCTCTTCGTCATTGTCTCAGAATGACGGAGAGGGTCTCTCTTTTTAAGCATCTGCTTTCCGGTAAATGCCCAGACTATTGTCCGGTTCCGGCATCTTCACGCGGGAGGCGCGGTCGTTCACCTTGACCAGCATCCAGCCCATCAGGGCCAGCACCACCACGATAATGAGCCATTTTACGGCGTTGGGGAGTTTTTTCATATTCGTATTCCTTTGTTTTTGATCTCAGGGGCGGCAGAGCTTCCGCGCCCGGGCCAGCAGGGCGGCGGCATCGGCGGCAGAGGGCGCTGCGACCCAGTCCGGGCGCTGGCGTGCCCCCGGGCCGCTGCTTCCGGCCTCGGCAAAGCGGGCAAGGCAGGTGTCCGTGCGGTCATTCCAACCGGAAAAGCCCTCCGGTGCAATGTGGGCTCCAAGGCGGCAGTCCAGCATGGCAGTCTTGCCGGTGGGCCGCCAGGGCCTGCCCAGATAGACCGTTCCGGCGGGGCAGTCGGAGACGAAATCGCAGTCCCAGAACACGAAGCCCAGCCCGTTGGCGCTGCCCGAGGGGGCGGTGATGTAGCTATGGGAAAGGTGGTTGTCTACCGTGCGCAGGATGCACTGCTCAAACAGGGCATCGGCCCCGCCAAAGATGAAGTCGATGTCCCCCGCGATCTCGCAGCTCTGGTAATACTGCGCCGAGGGGCGGCGGGGCGCAAACTTGCGGGGACCCAGAAAACCGTCCTTCTCCCGTTCAGCCTCGGGCAGGGGCGCGCAGAAGAGCGTGTCCTGGTTGCCCAGCAGCCTTACCCGGCGGAACACGGCCTTTTCGGCATCCACATAGGCGGCAATGGCCTGCCCCACGGCACTGCCCGGACCGGCATCGTTGGCAATGGTCAGATCCTCCACCGTTACGCTGCCGCCGCTGAAAAAAGCGGTGTAGCTGCGGAAGGTGTGGGTGGGCCGCCCATCCGGGTGGGGCAGCTTGCCGCCGTCCCCAAAGATCAGGGTGGTGGCATCAGCTCCCGCGCCCCGCAGGGTGAGCGCCCGTTTTTCACAGACCAGCTTTTCCCGGTAGATGCCGGGCCCGATGCAAATCTCTGCTTCCAGCTCGTAGGGCACCGCCAGCACGGCCTCCGAGATGCTGGCAAAATCGCCGCTGCCATCCTGGGAAACGGTGAGTTTTAACATGGGCAGTCCTCCCTTGTAAAAGATAAGGCTATTATATGCCCCTTTTGTGAAATTTTCAATGTCCGCAGGGCTCTAACCGGAGCACGGCGGCAGTGATATCATCGGGTCGGCCGGTCTGTTCGGCGCGGGCGCGGGCGGTCTCCACAAGGATCCGGGCCACCTTCTCGGGCGGGTCGCCTGCGGCGGCGGAGAGCTCCAGCTGCTTGGCCACCCAGCCGGGGCCGTCCACCAGCAGACCGTCCGAGACCAGTACGGCATAGTCCCCGGCGGCGAGATGCACCACCCGGCTCTGGCCGTTCACGCTGCCCAGAATGCCGATGGGCAGGCTGATATCGCCCACCGGACGGGCACGGCCGCCGTGCACCAGAAAGCCCGGGGCGGCCCCGGCCTTGAAGATCCGTGCCGTGCCGGTGTAAAGGTCCACGCTGATCAGGTCGAGGGTGGCTCCGCTCTCCTCATCGCTTTTCAGGGCCAGCGCCACATTGACCAGCCGTGCCGCCAGCTCAGCGGTGAAGCCGGCTTTCAACAGGCGGGCAGTGAGCTCGGCGGCAAGGCTGCCGTCCACGGCGGCCGGGCGGCCTGTGCCCATGCCGTCACACAGGATCATCTGGGCAGCGGCCGGGCTGCAGAACTGCTGGACCGCATCCCCGGAGACAGTGCCCTTTGCCGCCGTGCCTGCAGTTCCGAACACAGCCCGGAGGGCGGGCTTTTCGCAGAAGAGCAGGGTGGTCATCCCTTTGCAGGAGAGCACCTGCGGCGGGTCGAAGTCCCGGCGGCAGATGCGTCCGGTCTCCTGCGCCAGCGCGGCCAGCTCGGGGGAAGAAAAGCGGGTACGGGGCAGGGTGACCGCCGCCCGTGTCCGGCCCAGGTCGTCCAGCGTGACAGCGCATTCCAGCGGCGGCGTGCCCAGGCTGGCAAAAAACGCGGCCACCCGCCCGGATTTGTAAGGCTCCGGGTTCCCGGGGCGGCCCAGCTGCTCACTGAGTACGCTCAGGGCATCGGCCATGGCGCTGTATTGCTCGGTCAGGGCGGTGCGCATGGCCTCAGCGTGGACGTGGGCTTCCTTCCGGCTCCGGTAGAGCGCAAAGGAGCGATTTGCCGCCGCGCAGAGCGCCGCCGGGTGGATGCATCTGGACAGCTGGCCGGGCAGGTCGCTGGTCTGCAGATGGCCCTGCTGTTCCAGAATGGGCCGCAGGGCGTTCATCCCCTCCAGCGTGGCGGTGTATTCCTGCTTCCAGCAGGTTTCCCGCCGCCCGCAATTGAAGCACAGGCTGTCGTGGGTGTTGTCGATGACCCAGCGGAAGGTGTCGCATCGGCGGGGAAACGCATCGTATACAGCGTTCACCGTCTCGGCCAGCGAGGAAAGGCTCTCGGCCACTGCTTCCAGCCGGGTGGCGGCGGCAGAAAGCCGGGGCGGCTCCTCGGGCGGCGCGGGGGCTTCCGGCACCGGTGTCAGCCAATGTTTAGGGAAAAAGGCGGGGGCCGCAAGGCCCAGCCCGGCGCTGAGGAGCAGGGGCAGAGCCGTGCCGGGGGCGGGAACACAGAGCACCCCCAGCACACACCCGCCTGCACAGGCGGCAAGGGTCTCAGCCCGCCGCCCGGGGGCCAGCAGGACCGCTGCCGCCGTGCCGCAGCAGAGCCCCACCGCCGCCGGGGCAAGGGAAGGGTCTGCGGCGCAGAGCGCGGCCCCGGTGAAGGCAGCAAAGGCCAGCGCGGGCTTTTCCTGCCCACGGCAGCAGAGGGCGGCATCCACCATGGCGCAGGCTGCTGCCCCGGGGCAGAGGGGGCCGAAGCGCAGCCCGCCCAGCGCCGCCGCCACGGCAGAAGCGGCCAGCAGGGTGCCAAAACCGGGCTTTTCGGGTGGGAAGCGCTGCAGCGCATAGCCGAAGCCGCCCGCCAGCAGGGCATCTGCCCCGCAGAAGAATACCAGCGTGAAGCCTGCCCCGCCGGGCCCCAGCGCAAAGCAGACACCTCCCAGCACCAGCGCCCCGCACCCGGCCAGAAATGCCGGGCGGAGCCTGCCGGGCCAGAGCCATCGGGCGGCCACGGCCGCCCCCACGGCGCAGAGCAGGCAGAGGCTGTCCAGTGAAAATGCCCCGAACCCGTGGAACAGGATGCTCAGTGCGGCCCCGGCTGCGCAGGCGGCAAAGCAGTCCGCAGGCAGGCCCAATGTCAGCCCCAGCCCAAAGGGGAGCAAAGCCCCATAGAGAACGGCCCAGCCCCCGGCAAGCCCCAGCGCAAAGGCCCCGCCCTGCCGCAGGGCCGGGCGTACCGCCGCCCGGGAGGCCAACGCGGCGGCAACAGGCTGCTTCGGGTGCAGTTTTGTGGTTTCCGGCATGAAAAAATCCCCGCTTTCCGGCGGGGATCTTTTGCAATGTTCTGTTTCCCGCGCCCTTTGCATATACTGTAGCGCGGGCGCGCGGCGTTTTATGGGGTCATGCGGGGAAGCGGCAAAAAATTACCCGTTCAGCTTTTCAATGGCAGCCTTGACACGGGCAAGGGTCGTCTCGCGGCCCATCATGCAGGCAAGGTCGGTGCCGCCGCCGGGGGTGCGCTGCTTGCCGGAAAGGGCAATGCCCAGCGGGTAGAGCAGCCAGCCGTTCTTCTTGCCCAGCTCCTCGGCCTTGGCCTTGCAGGCGTTGAACACGGTGTCGCGGTCAGAGAAGTCCAGGCTCTCGTCGCTCAGCAGGGGCAGCAGGGCTTCCAGTGCCTCCCGGGCGGTCTCCGGGGTGGTCTTCTGCTTCTTGTTGGCGTACAGGCTCACATCGTAGTCGGGCATTGCGTCAAAGAAGTCCAGCTGCTCGGGGATCTCACCCAGCACCTCACAGCGGGGCTGCAGGTTGGCGCAGAGCAGCTTCTTGTCGATGGGGGTGTGCACGGCCTGATCGATCCAGGGCTCGGCCTTCTTCTGGAACTCCTCAGGGCTCAGGCGGCGGATATACTCCGCGTTGATGGCCCGCAGCTTGAGGGGGTCGAAGATGGCGGGGGATTTGGAGATGCCGTCCGGGCTCCAGATCTTGATGAGCTCTTCCAGGCTGAAGATCTCCTGCTCGGCGTATTCGCCCTTGGGGCTCCAGCCCAGCAGGCAGATGTAGTTCATCACGGCCTCGCTCAGGTAACCCTTGGCCACCAGATCCTGATAGCTGGCATCACCGTTGCGCTTGGACAGCTTGTTCTGCGCGTCCTTCATCACGGGCGGGCAGTGGATATAGGTGGGAATCTCCCAGCCAAAGGCCTGATACAGCAGGTTGTACTTGGGGGTGGAGGACAGATACTCGCTGCCGCGGATGACATGGGTGATGCCCATCAGGTGGTCGTCCACAACATTTGCAAAGTTGTAGGTGGGCATTCCGTCGGTCTTGATGAGGATCTGGTCGTCCATCTCGCTGTTCTCGACCTCGATGTGGCCGTAGACCACATCGTCAAAGCCGGTCACGCCCTCCTTGGGGATCTTCTGGCGGATGACGTAGGGCTCACCTGCGGCCAGACGCTGCTTGACCTCCTCCTCGGGCAGGTCGCGGCAGCAGCCGTCGTAGTGGGTCATCTCACCGTTGGCGCGCTGTTCGGCGTGCAGTGCCTCCAGCCGCTCCTCGGTGCAGAAGCAGTAGTAGGCCTTGCCCTCTGCCACCAGCTGCTCGGCATACTGCTTGAACATGCCCATCCGCTCACTCTGAACGTAGGGGCCCACAGGGCCGCCGATGTCCGGGCCCTCGTCCCACAGCAGGCCGGTCTCCCGCAGGGTGTTGTAGATGACATCCACAGCGCCCTCAACGTAACGGCCCTGGTCGGTGTCCTCAATGCGCAGGATGAAGGTGCCATCCTCGTGCTTGGCCATCAGGTAGGTGTACAGCGCGGTGCGCAGGTTGCCAACGTGCATGTAGCCGGTGGGCGAGGGGGCAAAACGGGTGCGGACTTTATTGCTCGGCATAGAAAAACGCTCCTTTATATTTACAGGCAAAAAATTGCGGATAGCTACCTTTTAGTTTAATCGCTGTGCGCTGTTTTGTCAACGAATCGGCCGCAGATTTGGCAGAATGGGCGTTTGGAAGCAAAAGAAAAATCTTTTTGTCGAAACTGCACGCAATCATTGACGAATGATTGGAAATTTTGTATACTGAGTGGGAGAGATGGCACAATTTTCCTTTGAAGGCTCTGAAGGAGAGATCAGGGCCGGGAGAAAATTGGGAAATGGCTGTCTGAGGTGTAAATGACAAAGGAGAAGAAAAAACTATGAAGAGTACCGGAATCGTCCGCGGCGTTGACGGCCTGGGCCGTATCGTCCTGCCCAAGGAGCTGCGCACCAGCATGAAGCTGGACAACGATGCCAAGCTGGAGATCTTTGTGGAGGGCGATGAGATCATCCTCAAAAAATACCGCCCCACCGGCAGCTGCGATTTCTGCGGCGAGGTTGACGACAACGCCATCCAGTATGCAGGCTACTGCATCTGCACCTCCTGCCGCAAGAAAATCGGCAACATGAAAAAATAATGCGGAGAAGGAGGGCAGCCCATGAGCCAGATGATCGACTTTACCCTGCCGTCCTGCCAGCTGGGGCGGACGCTCCACGCGTTCCGCTGTGTGCCGGAGGGAGAGGTGCGGGCGGTGCTGCAGCTCTCCCACGGGATGGTGGAGTTCATCGACCGCTATAAGCCGCTGGCCGAGAACCTGGCCGCCCGGGGCATCCTTGTCACCGGCAACGACCACCTGGGCCACGGCGGGTCCATCCGCACCAAAGAGGATTACGGCTACTTTGGCGAACCCGACGGCAACCGCGCCCTGCTGGAGGATCTGCACGCTGTGACGACCCTGACAAAGCAGCTGTATCCCGGTGTGCCCTATTTCCTGCTGGGCCACAGCATGGGCTCGTTCTACGCGCGGCAGTACCTCTGTGAGTGGGGCGATGAGCTGGACGGTGCCATCATCATGGGCACCGGCTACCAGCCCAAAGCGCTGGTGCAGCTGGCCAGGACCATCTGCCGGGTGTTGGCCGTGTTCCATGGCTGGCACTACCGCAGCAAACTGGTGGCCAGACTTTCGTTTTTGGGGTACAACAAGGGGTTGGAGGGCCGCACGGCCCACGACTGGCTCAACCGTGACCCGGTGGAGGTGGACCGCTACCGCGCCGACGAGCGCTGTACCTTTATCTTTACCCTGAACGCCTATTACAGCATGTTCAGCGGCATCCTGCGGTTGTACGACCCGGCTCTTCTGGCCCGGGTGCCCAAGGATCTGCCCCTGCTGTTCCTGGCAGGTGATGCCGACCCGGTGGGCGAACAGGGCGCAGGTGTGAAGCGGGCGGTCAAGAGCCTGCTGGATGCCGGTGTGAAGAACATCGAGGTCAAGCTGTACCCCAGCGCCCGGCATGAGCTGCTGGTGGAGCTGAACCGCGAAGAGGTCTTTGCTGACATTGGTGACTGGCTGGAACGCCGGCTGTAAAACACAAACACACAAAAACAGAACCGCCGCCCGGAAATTTCCGGACGGCGGTTCTTTGCACACACGATCAAAAAGGAGAAGGGAGGAGAGTTTTTGTCAGAGCATGGGGGACAGGGGGATTACTCGCCGCGGACGGCTGCGAAGCCTGCCTCCAGATCGGCGATGATGTCATCGATGTGCTCAGTACCGATGGACAGGCGGATGGTATTCTGATAGATCTGTTGTTCGGCCAGCTCCTGATCGTTCAGCTGGCTGTGGGTGGTGGAGGCCGGGTGGATGACCAGGCTCTTCACGTCTGCAACGTTTGCCAGCAGGGAGAAAATCTTCAGGTTGTCAATGAACTTGAAGGCTTCTTCGCGGCCGCCCTTGATGTTGAAGGTGAAGATGGATGCGCCGCCGTTGGGGAAATACTTCTCGTACAGGGCGTGATCCGGGTGATCGGGCAGAGAGGGGTGGTTGACCTTTTCCACCTGAGGATGATTTGTCAGGAATTCGACCACCTTCTTGGTGTTCTCCACATGGCGCTCGATGCGCAGGCTCAGGGTCTCGGTGCCCTGCAGCAGCAGGAATGCATTGAACGGGGAGATGGTGGCACCGGTATCGCGCAGCAGGATGGCGCGGATGTAGGTAACGAAGGCGGCAGGGCCTGCGGCATCGGCGAAGGAAACACCGTGATAGCTGGGGTTGGGATCAGCGATATTGCCGAACTTGCCGCTGGCCTTCCAGTCAAACTTGCCGCTGTCCACGATGATGCCGCCCAGGGTGGTGCCGTGGCCGCCGATGAACTTGGTGGCGGAGTGAACCACGATGTCTGCGCCGTGCTCGATGGGGCGGATCAGGTACGGGGTGCCGAAGGTGTTGTCGATGACCAGCGGCAGGCCGTGCTTGTGGGCAATGGCGGCAATGGCATCAATGTCGGGGATATCGCTGTTGGGGTTGCCCAGGGTCTCCAGATAGACGGCCTTGGTGTTGGGCTGGATGGCATTCTCCACCTCGGCCAGATCGTGAGCATTGACAAAGGTGGTGGTCACGCCGAACTGGGTCAGGGTGTGCTCCAGCAGGTTGTAGCTGCCGCCGTAGATGGTCTTTTGTGCCACGATGTGGTCACCGGCCTGTGCCAGCGCCTCGATGGTGTAGGTGATGGCGGCAGCGCCGGAAGCAGTGGCCAGAGCAGCCACGCCGCCCTCCAGAGCAGCGATACGCTTCTCGAACACATCCTGCGTGGAGTTGGTCAGGCGGCCGTAGATGTTGCCTGCATCGGCCAGACCGAAACGGTCAGCGGCGTGCTGGCTGTTGCGGAACACATAGGAAGTGGTCTGGTAGATGGGCACGGCGCGGGAATCGGTTGCGGGATCGGCCTGCTCCTGGCCAACGTGAAGCTGCAGGGTCTCAAATTTATAGTTAGACATAGTAATTAACCTCTCTATCTGTACTTAAAGTATAATTCTGACGCATAAAAAATCCCGGTCACTGACACCATTTCAGTGCACCGGGCAAAAATTCAGGGTTAGCGCTTTGGCAGCTTTGCCATCACATTCGCACACACATTCGGTCTGCAGAGGGCAATGCACAGCGCTCGGTCCCATATTCTGCCCGGGTGGTGTACATTCGCCCACAACGGAAGTTCGCGTGGAGCAGGTTTTTCCAGATCAGCGTCATTTTGGTGCCCTCCTTTCAACGATTTTCCCAATCCTCTACGAACCCGGGAAACTTGACTTCAATTTCCCACTAGGTTGGTGGATTTGTTGTCTGGATTATATCCCCATTTACCCAGATTGTCAATAGGTTTATTGCAAAAAAGTCGGAAATTTTCCGCAGGGGTCTATTTTGCGAGGTTTTGAAGATTCCGCCCACCATAAACAATACGAACGAGAGTTACGGTACGGGTGCTTTGATCGATCAGGTAGAACAACAGAAAATTCTCCACGGTAAACCTGTGCATCCCCATGCTCTGCCACGGTTCCCAGTCCACAACAGGGTATCGCCCGGGCAGGGCATCCAGTGAGCGAGCAGCCTTGCGGATGCGGTTGACCAGTTTTTGGGCGGTAGCTGGCTCTTTGAGCGAAAATGCGACATAGGAGTAGAGATCCCGCAGGTCGTCCAACGCCTGCGGTGCGTAGCGGACCGTATAAACGCTACTCATATTCCAAACTCCTGATACAATGCGGCATCGACTTCATCGGCAGAAAAACTTTTGCCATTTTGCAGAGAGGCGACTCCCTTTTGCAGCTCGGTATCCAACTCGGTACGGCTCATGCCGCCCACAGCAGTGGGGGTGGCAGGGGGAAGATGCAGATCGAGCGGGAGCCCCCGGGTCAGGACGATCTGGCGGTAAAGCATCTGGATGGCGCTGGATGGGGTAATGCCCAGTTGAGCAAGGATATCCTCGGCGCTTTCTTTCAGGTTGGTATCAATGCGGGCATAGACGGCGGCGGTGTTAGCCATAACGATCACACTCCTTTTTTACAGTATAACGCAGATTGCTTGCGAATGCAATCAGTTGCAAGCAAAAATAAATGCGGTGTTTTGCGTTGACGGGAAAACGGGGATGCTGTATACTAAGTCTATTCTTTATTCTTGTAAAGGAGGGCGGGCAGATGAGCATTGGGCCAAGTATGCCGCTGCGGCTGGAAAAGCCGGAGGGCATCGACCTTGCACAGGCGGCGCGGTACTTCGGGGCCCGGGGCGGCGCGGACGCGGCCACCCAGGCATTGCTGGAAAAATGCGCCGTGCCGCTGCTGGCGGCAGCCACGCCCCGGGCAGTCTGGCTGGAGGCCGACCCCGACAGCCTGACAGCGGCGGGCATTCTGGCGGGGGAAGATGTGGCAAAGCATCTGGAAGGCTGCACCGCCGCCCTGCTGCTGGCTGTAACGCTTGGCCCCGGTGTGGATGTCCAGATCCGCCGGGCCGGTGTAGGCGATATCGCCGCCGGTGTGGCATCGGATGCGCTGGGCTCTGCGCTGGCCGAACAGGCTGCGGAGGCCGCTGAGGCTGAGCTGCGCCAGTGGGCCGCCCGGCAGGGCAAGTATCTGACGGGGCGCTATTCCCCGGGCTACGGGGACTGGCCCCTTGCCGTGCAGCCGCTGTTGGCGGCAGCGCTGGACACCGCCCGCCGCGCCGGGCTCTGTGTCACGGAAAACAACCTGATGACCCCCCGCAAGAGCATCACGGCCATTCTGGGGGTCAGCGATCACCCGGTCCGGGGTCATCTGGCGGGGTGCGGGCACTGCGTGCTCCGCACCCGGTGCGAATATAGAAAGAGGGGGATCACCTGTGCAAGCGAATGAACTGTTTGACCGGCCCAATACCATCCTGCTGGATGGCGGCATGGGCACCATGCTGCAGGCAGCGGGCCTGAAACTGGGGGCCCGCCCCGAGGAGCTGAATATCACCGACCCGGCGCTCATCGAGAGCATCCATGCCCGGTACGCCGCCGCAGGCAGCCGCATCATCAATGCCAATACCTTTGGCGCTTCCGCCCACAAGCTGGCAGGCAGCGAGTACACGCTGGAGGAGATCATTGCGGCGGGCATTGCCAACTGCAAGCGGGCCTGTGCCCCTTACGGCGCACTGGCCGCACTGGATGTGGGCCCCCTGGGGGAGCTGCTGGAACCCAACGGCACCCTTGCGTTTGAGGATGCCGTGGCAGAGTATGGCCGCATCGTCCGGGCAGGCGTGGCCGCCGGGGCTGACCTCGTGTTCCTTGAGACCTTTACCGATCTGTATGAGCTGAAGGCCGCCCTGCTGGCCGTCAAGGAGAACAGCAGCCTGCCCGTGCTGGCCAGCATGAGCTTTGAAGCAGGCGGCCGCACCTTTACCGGCTGCACGGTCGAGAGCTTTGCCGCCACCGCCCGTGGTTTGGGGGCCGATGCCGTGGGCATCAACTGCTCTCTTGGCCCCAAGGAGATCTTCCCCATGGCAAAGCGGCTGACCGAAGCCCTGCCCGGCAGCTTCCCGGTGTTCGTCAAGCCCAACGCGGGCCTGCCCCGTGCCGATGGCTCTGGCTACGATATCACCCCGCAGCTCTACGCCATGCAGATGAAGCCCTACCGGGAACTGGGCCTGTTTGCTGCAGGCGGCTGCTGCGGCACCACCCCGGAGTTCATCCAGCTGCTGAACGGCGTGTTTGCCGATTGCAGGCCGGGCCGCCCTGACCACCCCATGAAGTCGGTGGTGTGCAGCCCCATGGACTGCGTGGATGTGGACGGCATCACGGTGGTGGGTGAGCGCATCAATCCCACCGGCAAAAAGCGGTTCCAGCAGGCCCTGCGGGAAGGGGATATGAACTATGTGCTGGAACAGGCCGTGAGCCAGACCGAGGCCGGGGCCCAGATCCTGGATGTGAACGTGGGTGCGCCCGGTGTGGATGAGCCTGCCCTGATGGAGCAGGTGGTCAAGGCGCTGCAGAGCGTGGTCAGCCTGCCGTTGCAGCTGGATTCCTCCCATGCCGAGGCGCTGGAACGGGGCCTGCGGGTCTACAACGGCAAGCCCATCGTCAACTCGGTGAACGGCGAGGAGGAAAAGCTGAACACCATCCTGCCCCTGTGCAAAAAGTACGGCGCGGCGGTGGTCGGCCTTGCCATTGACGAGCGGGGCATCCTGCCCAAAGCCGAGGACCGCGTGGCCATTGCCCGCCGCATCCGGGACGCGGCACTGGCGGCAGGCATCCCGCAGGAGGACATCTATATCGACTGCCTGACCCTGACGGCCAGCGCCCAGCAGGAGGATGTGCTTGCCACGGTGCAGGCCCTTCACGCCTGCAAGGAGGAGCTGGGGGTGCGCACCATTCTGGGCGTGTCTAACATCAGCTTCGGCCTGCCCTGCCGCTCCTACCTGAACACCACCTTCCTCACCATGGCCATGTATGCCGGGCTTGACCTTGCCATTATGAACCCCTCCAGCGAGGAGATGATGGCGGCGGTCTATGCTTACAACGTTCTGACCAACCGGGACAAGCAGAGCACGAAGTACATTGAGCGGTATGCCAACCGGGTGCCCGCTTCTGCCGCACTGGTGCAGGCCGTGCAGAATGCCCAGACCGCCCCGGCAGCAGGCGAAACACCGGAGGCCGCCGGCCCCTATGCCCCCTTGATGAAGGCGGTGGAAAAGGGTCTGAAGGGCGAGGCAGCTGCCCGCACCCGGGCGCTGCTGGAGGAAAAGGAGCCGCTGGAGCTGGTGGACGAAGCCCTCATTCCGGCGCTGGATATCGTGGGCGCAAAGTATGAAAAGGGCACCCTCTTCCTGCCGCAGCTGCTGCAGGCGGCCACCGCCGCGCAGGGGGCTTTTGAGGAGATCAAGACCGCCATTGCCCAAAAGGGCGAGGGCAGCGCCAGCAAGGGACGCATCGTCATTGCCACCGTCAAGGGAGATGTCCACGACATCGGCAAGAACATCGTCCGGGTTATCCTGGAGAATTATGGCTTTGAGGTCATCGACCTGGGCCGTGACGTGCCGGTGGAAACGGTCGTGAATACCGTCCGGGAGAAGGATGTGCATCTGGTGGGGCTTTCCGCTCTGATGACCACCACCCTCAAGAGCATGGAGGAGACCATCCGGGCCCTGCACGATGCCAAGCTGGACTGTAAGATCATGGTGGGCGGCGCTGTGCTGACCCCCGAATATGCAAAAAAGATCGGTGCCGACTGGTACGCCAAGGATGCCAAGCAGAGTGCCGATATTGCCAAGGAGTTCTTTGGCGTATAAGTTGGGATATTAAGAGAAAACGACCCTCTCCGCATTGTAATTCCCGGAGAGGGTCGTTTTTTTGCTTACTTCTTGATCCAGTTGTCCACTGCGCTCACCAGAACCCTGCCCCGGCGGCCCAGGAGCTTGGGCAGGAGCATCCGGGCCATGGCCCAGACACCTGCAAAGTTGAACAGGATGATGGCGGCGGTCAGGAGGCCTGTCCACAGGCCGTAGAGCGGAGGCTCGGCCAGCAGGAGCAGGGCCTCGCCCGCCAGCACGCCGAAGTTCACCGCCACCCGGCCCGGGTGGATGGACATACCGATCATGTTGTGGGCATCCAGCGCGCGCAGCACGAACACGATGCCCAGACCGAAGAAGGAAGCCACCGTTGCGCCGATGGGCCCCCACCACTTGATGAAGAAGTAGTTCATAATGCAGTTGCTCACGGCACCGGCCAGCATGGTCCACAGGCTGTGGGTGGACTTTTTGTTGACAACGTATGCGCTGTTGAGGAACTGGTTGAAGCAGCTGCAGGTGGAAGCCAGCGTCAGGAAGGGCACAAAGTGCCAGGCGTAGTAGTAGTTGGACTTCATCACGTGCATGACCGGGCGGCAGAGCCAGATGATGCCCGCCGCACAGTAGAACAGCACCGAAGAATAGGTGCGGAAGATCTTGGTAAAGAACCGGGCGCGGCCCTCCTCCTCGGTCACGGCGGAGAGCTGCCAGGCATCGTAGAAGATCAGGCCCAGCGTGGTCAGGATGGTGGGCAGGAAGTAGCCGGTGGAAAGCAGGCCGCTCCAAGCGTCACCGCTGTGGCCGTCCAGCCCGCCGCACATCTCGCGCACGAAGAACAGGTCCGATGCGTTGATGACCCAGAAGCTGATCTGGGCTGGGATCATGGGCAGGGAAAAGCGGAGCATCTGCTGCCAGAGATCCCGGTTCAGGCCCTTGAGCTCCACATAGTTCCACAGCCTGCCGGTGATGCAGAGGAAGAGCACGCTGACCAGGTCACCGCTGATGATGGCCAGCAGGTAGCCGTTGGCCCCCCAGTGGAAGCCCACAAGGTAGAGCACATAGAACATCAGGGTGGCAAAGGTGCACAGGATGCCGTCCACGGCCACCAGCTTGTTCCACTGGCGGCTGCGCACGAACTGGGTGCAGAGGGTGCGCAGGCAGCTCATCAGGACGTAGATGTAGATGAGGAAGCCGTACTGCGCCATATCGGGCAGGAACTGCGCCACAGGCCAGCAGAGGATCAGGATGCCGAAGCCCCCCAGAATGGTCAGCAGGCCGTTGGTGAACACCTGCTTTTCGCTGTTGCCCTTGTCCAGACCAAAGCGGATGATGGCGTTGGACATGCCCATCGAGACAAAGGGGATGAGCAGGTTTGCATACTGGCTCAGGATCTTCGCCAGACCCAGATCGGCGATCTCGGCCATGGCGTAGGTCAGGAACGGCTGCACCAAAAGGGTCAGCAGCTTAGACGAAAAGCTCGAAATGGCAAAGATAATGGTGTTTCCGGCCAGCTTTGAATATTTGTCGCCGCCGGAGGTCTTTTTTTCACTTTCCAAGGGTCGAACCCCTCCTGTTGATTTTTATCACGAGGTTTATTTCAATAAAGCCCGCCGTTCTTTCCAGTCCGGCAGCAGCTTTTCCACCTCGGCCCAGAAGGCCGGGCTGTGGTTGGGCTGCAGGAAGTGGCAGTACTCGTGCACCACCACATAGATCTGCGCGGCGGGCGGCATATTGTAGAGCTGCAATGCAAAGGTGATCTGCCGCCGTTTCATGTAGCATACGCCCCACCTGCTGGTCATGTCCCGCACCCTGATGGTGGGCTTCTGCCCGCCCAGCACCCCGGCAAAGGCCGGGTAGACCTTGTCGCTCATGGCGGTAAAACAGGCCAGGGCCTCCGCCTGGGAGGGCAGGGGCTGGTCATTCCGGGCGTTCCGCCGCAGCTGGCGGGAGACCGCCTCCCGGATCCACTGGGCCTGCTCTGTCACAAAGGCATCGGCAAAGCCCACCGTGTAGGACCACGGGATGCTCACGGCCACGGTGCCGTCCCGCCGGATGTGCAGGTTGAGCCGCTTGACCTTTTTGCGGGTCAGCTCATAGGGAATGCCTGCGGCGGTGCGCCGGGTCACTTCTGGCTTGCGCTGCGGCATTTCAGCCAGTCCTCCACGGGCAGCTGTGCCAGGACCACCGCTGCAAAGATGAGGGTGCAGCCAAAGACCTCCCGCATGGAAAGACTCTGGTGGAGCAGCAGCCAGCCGCCCAGCGCGCTGAACACGCTTTCCAGACACATGATAAGGCTTGCAATGGCGGGGTTTACGTCCCGCTGGCCCAGGATCTGCAGGGTGTAGGCCACGCCGCTGGACATCACGCCGCAGTAGGCCAGCGGGAGCCAGTTGGCCCCGAACTCGGCCAGGGTGGGATTCTCGAACAGGAGGGCGGCAGCGGTGCTCTCCACAGCCACCACAAAGAACTGCAGCAGGCTCAGGCGGACACCGTCCACCTGCGGGGCAAAGTGGTCCACCGTCATAATTTGAAAGCTGAACAGCACGGCGCAGGAAAGCAGGATCCAATCGCTGGCCTCAATGCCGCCAAAGCCGTTTTTCATGCAGAGCAGATAGAGCCCGCCCACGGCGATGACCATGCTCAGCCAGAGCCGGGCACTGCCCCGCCGCCCCAGAAACAGCCCGAACACCGGCACCAGCACCACATACATGGCGGTCAGGAAACCAGCCTTGGCCGTGGAAGGGTTGAGCGTGATGCCGATCTGCTGGGCAGCGGAGGCCGCAAACAGCAGGGTGCCGCAGCAAAGCCCCGCCGTCAGCAGATGTCTGCGGTCGGCAGGGGCTTTGGGCCAGCCATAGGCTGCGCCGTGCCTGCGGTGGAGGGCATCGAAAGCGCGGACGGTGGGCAGCAGCACCAGCACCGCCAGCCAGCTGCGCCCGGCCAAAAAGGAATAAGCCCCCATGCCGGAGCCTGCGCTCTGGGCCACGAACGCCGTGCCCCAGATAAAGGCGCAGAGCATCAGCATGAGAGAGTGTTTTGTTTGTGTGTTCATCTTAGCCGATGCCCTCCACTTTCATCAGACCGTAGAGGTAGTAACGGCTGGAATCGTAGGAAATGGTAACGCGGTAGCTTGCGTTGGGGTCAAGGTTGTCGATGTCGCAGTGGTAGTTCTGGCCGTCGGCGGTGAAATAGAAGGTGGTGTTGTCCACATACTGCGCGCCGCCGTCCACCTTTTTCCAGAGGGAGACCTTGAACTTCTGGGCACCGCCGTCGGTGGTGCCGCAGCCGTAAATGCTCAGCAGGCCGCTGGGCACGGTGAAGTATTCGGTCTGGCGGCTCCAGATGCCGTTGAACACGATGTTCAGCGCCCCGTTGGCCCGGGCTGTGGCGTATTTGGCCGTGGTATCGGCAATGCCATCGAGCATCAGCGGGTCAGAGCTGAGCACGGCCCACTGGGTGGTGTCGTCCTCCTGCACCTCGTTGGAAGATCCGAACACCTTTTGGACAATGCTCTTGCAGCCGGTCAGGACGACAACGGCCAGCACAGCTGCCAGCGCAAAGGCAAGGATTCGTTTTGTTTTACTCATGTTTTTCTATCCTCAAAAACAGCAGGTGAAAAATGCGATATTTTTGCATGATACCATAGTATACCGCATTTTTTTCCTGCTTACAAGGGATTTTCTGTGTCTTAGCCGTCCAATGCCGTCAGAGCGGCACGTTCGGCGGCGGCAAGGCCGCTTTCGTCGGAGCGGAACAGGGAACCATAGCGGTAGAGCGCCCAGCCCCCGGCACCGGCGCTGCGCAGGTCGGTCACCTGCCGGGCCAGCGCGCTGCCGGTGCACCACTGGCTGACGCTGTCGGCGTTGGCTCCACCGTCTCCCACACCGACCCGGTAGGCTCCCAGCCCGAAATAGAGGGCCGTGCTCTCTGCCCGGGGCAGGGCCAGCCACTCGGCAGTGATGTTCTCAAAGGCAAAGCGGGTGCTGCCGGAGGAGAGGGTATAGCCGTAGCCCCAGTAGATCTGGGGGCAGAGGTAATCCACAACGGCATCCGCACCGGAGGCCGTCAGCCAGACGGAGAGATCGGTGTACTGCTCGTTCCGGTCGTTGTCCGGATTGCCCTGGGGACTGACCCCGAACCGCAGGGTCGGGTCGGCGGCCTTGACGGCATCGTGGGCAGCCTTGACCAGCCGGGTCACATTGGCCCGCCGCCATGCGGTCAGGTCGGTTTCTCCGCTGGCTGCAAACTGCGCCGCATCAATGGAAGGATCGGTGGTGGGGTAGAAGTAGTCGTCAAAGTGGATGCCGTCCACGGCGTAATTCTGCACCAGCTCTGCCACGCCCTGCACCACATAGTCGGCAGCCTCCGGAATGGCGGGGTTCAGGTAGGCCCCCTCGTTCACGGTGCAGATCCACTCCGGGTGGGTGTTCAGCAGGCTGCTCTCTGCAATAGCAGGGGGCATGGAAGCCGAGCTCCTGAGCCGGTAGGGGTTGACCCAGGCCTCCAGCGAAAGCCCCCGGGCGTGGGCCTCGGTCAGCAGCACGTCCAGCGGGTCAAAGCCCGGGTCCTGCCCCTGCACGCCGGTGCACAGGTGGCTCCACGGGAAGAGGCTGCTCCGGTAAAGCGCATCTCCGAAGGGCCGCACCTGCGCAATGACGGTGTTCAGCCCAAGGGACAGGCAGTTGTCCATCAGCGCGGCGGCATCGGCCCGGAACGCGCTTTCTGAGGAAAAGTCCATCTCTGCAAATTCGAGATAGCTCACCCACACCGCCCGCCACTCGCCGCTGGGCAGGGCGGGGTTGGGGGCAGCCTGTGGCGATGGCGCAGGCTCCGCGTTGTTTCCTGCCGGGATAGAACGCAGCAGATAATACGTCAGGGCGGCAGATACAGAGCCGCCCAGTCCGATCAGGAAGGCGCGGCGGCCAACCCGGCGCTTGCGGTGCCGGTTCCGCCGCCGCTGGGTCATGCGTCTTCCTCCTGCATCTTGTACAGGCTCAGTGCCGCCCAGCCCCGGGCGCAGGCCAGCAGCACCCAGAGCAGATTGGCCCAGAAGCTCAGGCCTGCCATGCCGCCGTAGACCGTGAGCAGGACAAAGAGCAGGTGGAACGCCTCAGCGGCACCCACCAGCTGCAGCTGGCGCTGGATGGGCCTGCCCTTTTGGTACTCCAGTGCCAGCAGAGCGGGCCAGACCAGTGCGGAGAATAAGTAGGCTGCCCAGCCGTTCAGCACATAGCTGAGCATGAGCAGGACAAAAATCAGGAAATAGCTGCGCTTGTCCTTGGGGTCAGAGCCCTTTTCAGCGGCCAGAAACAGGATGGTGATGCCGGTGATGCAGAACGCGACCATCTCCAGAAACGAAAAATCCATGCCGCCCAGCACGGCAAAGCCGTTGAGCATGGATGCCGCTGCCGCGCACAGCAGGAAGAAATACCAGGTCTTATGGGTGAATTTGAGCTTCATAGGGGGAAGTCCTCCAGCAAAAATTTGGATTGTTTCAAATATTATAACACAATTTTCCGCAGGTTGTGTTACAATAAGGAAAACATGATTCAAAATCTGCGGAGGAACCCATGAACGTTGTATTCTCACTCATCCTGCTGGCGGCCGCCCTGGGCTGCATCGTTTTTCTGCTCACCCGGCGGGAAAACGCCCGCCGCAGCCAGTATGGCCCCAGCGGCCTTTCCGAATTCCGCACCGACCTGCCGCTGGACGACTGCTTCGACCGGCTGGACCAGCACAGCCCGGACGATGAATTCGCCTACGAGTGCCGCCGTGAGAACGATGGCGGCTTCCTGCTCCATCTGACCCTGCACCAGCCTACCCAGCAGCCGCTGGACACCCTGTATACCCTCCGGCTTGACCCCGGGCGGCAGACCATCGCCACCCTGATCTTCATCCGGGAGGCCTTTGGCTACAAGGAGCCGCTTTTTCCGCAGGAAATGCTGGACAAGTTCATGCAGCAGAAGCTGGAAGCCCACCGCACAAAATAATTTTGCCCGAAACGCTTTTCATTTCGCGCGTTTTTTGTTATACTTACTTGTGCGCCCGGTAAACCGGGCAATGGGGGCTAGTAGCTCAGTTGGTCAGAGCTGGCGGCTCATAACCGCCAGACCTTACCGTTTCCACCTTTTCCAAACAGCGTTTTTCCGTTGTTTTTTGGTTTGCTAGTGGCTTAAAAATCGGACTTGGGTATTTTCTGGGTACGAAAGCCACTTTACAGATCTTTGAAACAACGTCATAAGGGCCATTAGCTTAACGGTTAAAGCCGGCGGCTCATAACCGCTCCAGTGGGGGTTCGAATCCCTCATGGCCCACCAAACAAGAAAAATCCGAACCTATTTCCGATTGGAGAAGGGTTCGGATTTTTCGTTTTCTTCGGGTACAACAACGAAGGTTCCTGTGGACGGCGCAAAACTCCGATACCTTGTCATAGACCGTAAGCCAATAACAAGATTTGGAGGGTATGATTATGAAGTACGATGAAAGAGCCTGCAAGTTTAATATGGACACTGGCTGCGTGGAACTGCTGCTCCGGGATGGGAGAAAAATTTCCATTGACTGCACCGGGGTCGAGGATGAATTGGACGTGACCATGGCGCAGAGGTCGGAGTTGGATTATCTCATCTACAATGACCCGCTTGGCTATGCGGATTTGATTCTGAACGGTGACCCGGAGAAATATTTGAAGAATGTGGCTGGAAGCCATGGGCTAGAAGATTAAGAGAAAAGTGCAGAGCACCTTATTCAGGGTGCTCTGCGCTTTTCTGTATCTTGCGCCATTGTTGCGGGGTCATGCCGTACTTTTGCCGGAACAGTTCGTAGAAGTGGGTGCGGTTGGTAAATTTGAGTTGTAGGGCGATCTCACTGACGGAAAGTGTTGTTTCCCGCAGCAGCCGTTCAGCCTTCTGGAAACAGAAGGTCATGCCGTAATCGAAAAGACACAGACCGGTGCGGCGCTGGACGATGGAATTGAGGTAGCTGCCATTGTAATTCAAAAGCCGTGCTAGTTCGCTGCGAGGCAACCGACCATCTGTATCTTCCAGCAAACGGCTGATACGCAGAAAGAGCAGGCTTTCAGGGCTGCTGCTCAGGTGCACCGGGGTGACATAGAACCCGGACGACAGAAAATCGAACAGTTCGCAAAGTGCGCCCTTCAAATAATAGGTGGCGGCGGCACTGGGTTCGTGCAGGATGTGGGTCATGCGGGCGATGAGCGTTGCCAGGGTTTGAACACTATCGGTGTTTTCCGGTGTGGGGAAAAGGTCCTGATATTCCTTTCGGAGGTCTTGTCCCAGATTTGCCAGCATGAACTGCAAAACGGGATTTTCCGGCAGATGGCGCTCGGCTTCAAATAATTGCAGGGATGCAGATTCCGTCAGGCTGCGGACAAAATCCACAGACAGACCAATAAAACAGAGCTTGGCGGGGCCAATGAAGCGTTCGTTATGGAGGATGCTGCGGTTTACCAGACAACAGGTTCCGGCACGGTAGGGGTATTCTTTTTCCTCGATCTGTTGGATGACCTCCCCTTCCAACACCAGCATCAGTTCAAAATAATCGTGGCGGTGCAGCGGACGGGAGCTGAGGGCACGGAATAAAGCATCCATAGAGTTTTCATGCAGCCAGCAGCCATTCGGTGAGAACATCTGAATGCTGTATTGGTCGGTTTCTCCCAGACCGGTACAGGACTCCAGTGTGATCTGTACCGGGGACATGATCTTGTAGAAGGTAGAGAGCTGACTGCCCCAGTTTTCAACCTCCAAAATATTCTCATAGCTGGTGGAATCCGGTTTCATGAAAGAGTCTCCTTTTTTCGCAATGTGCGAATATGATACAATCTGATGGATGCGGCACACGATGCTGTCATTGTGGAATGTGAACGGAATTGCTAAAATATAGGCACAATACAAAAACATTCTGTAAAAGCTGTGCGGCCGATGGCTTTATTATAGAGTGCTTTTGAAAAAATGTAAAGCGACAGACGCATTCTGTCGCCGTGAATGATACAGCACATCTTGAAAGGAGAATCCCCATGTCTGCTACTGCAACGACAGAGAAAAAATATCTGAAATGGTATCAGAAGCTGGCCTACGGTTCCGGCGATCTGGCCTCTAACTGCTCCTATGGTCTGGTTTCCAGCTTTGTACTGCTTTATCTGACCGGAACACTGGGTCTGGACAGCGCCATCATTGGCTCTTTGATGCTGGCTTCCAAGGTTCTGGACGGCATCAGCGATGTGATCTTTGGCACCCTGATCGACCGCACCCACTCCAAGCTGGGCAAGGCACGTCCGTGGATGCTGTTTGGTCAGGTAGGTGTTTCCCTCTGCCTGTTTTTGCTGTTTGCCATCCCGGCTGGCAGCACCACCATGCAGTATATCTACTTCTTCATCGTGTACACGGCACTGAACGCAGTGTTCTATACTGCCAACGGCATTGCATATTCCTCTCTGGTGGCACTGATCACCAAGAACAACAATGAGCGTGTGCAGCTGGGCTCCTTCCGTTTTATGTTTGCGGTCGTCACCAACATCTTTATGGGCTTTGCCGTTACCGGCATGGTGGAGAAGTTCGGCAGCGGTGCCGCAGGCTGGCGTACCACGGCTCTGATCTTCGCGATCGTTGGTCTGGTGGTCAACACCATCAGCTGCCTTGCAGTTAAAGAGCTGCCGGAGGAAGAACTGAGCGGCAACACCAGCGAAGCCGCAGAGGAAGGCAAAGCAGTTGCCGAGGAGAAAAAGCATGGCTTTGCCGAGACTGCTAAGATCCTCGTCCACAACAAGTATTACCTGATGATCCTTGCCATCTACATCGTGTACTATATCATGAGCAACCTGACCACCGGTGCCGGTGTGTTCTGCGCCACCTATTACTGGGGCGATGGCAGCCTGCTGGGTCAGTTCTCCATGATGAAGATGTTCCCTGTTATCATCGCACTGGCCTTTGCGCCTGTCCTCATCAAAAAGACCGGCAGTATGCAGAAGGTCAACTTCTGGGGCTACGCCATCAGCAGCGTGCTGGGCATTCCCATGATCTACTTTGCCATGCAGAAGAATCTCTCCATGTTCCTGCTGTTCATGTTCATCAAGGGCGTCTTTGCAGGTACCCTCAGCGGCTCTTTGAACGCTCTTATTGCTGAGGCCAGCGGCTACACCACACGCACCACCGGCGTCCACATGGACGGTATGATGTACAGCTGCTCCTCTCTGGGCGTGAAGGTCGGCGGCGGCATCGGTACTGCGGCTGTGGGTTGGCTGTTGAAGCTGGGCGGCTTTGTGGGCACCGCAACGGTCCAGAGCGAAAGCGCCATTCGGATGATCTTCAACCTGTACATCACCTTCCCCTTTGTGATTGGCATCATTATTACAGTGCTGCTGGCTTTCCTTGATGTGGAAAAGGCCAATAAGAAGTGGGATGCTGAACACAAGAAAGAGGCACAGGCATGATTCGACAGAATTTCAACGCAGATTGGACGGTAGAAAAGGGCGATGGCAATTCCCGGATGAATTCCTTTCTGGGAAATACCCAGACCAAAACCGTGCATCTGCCCTACGATGCCATGATCCATGAAGCCCGCACCCCGGACACAAAAAACGGTGCACAGACCGGCTTCTACCCCGGCGGCGAGTACATTTTTCAGAAGCATTTCACCGCACCGCAGGCGTGGCAAGGCAAGCCGGTGTCCCTCGTATTTGAGGGCGTGTACCAGACGGCGCTGGTCTACCTGAACGGCTGGCTGCTGACCCGGAACGTGAACGGCTATGCGGAGTTTACCGTGGAGGCTGGTCCCTACCTGAAATATGGTGCCGACAACCTGCTGAAGGTCATTGCAGATAACAGTCTGGAACCCAACAGCCGCTGGTATACCGGCAGCGGCATCTACCGCCCGGTGCGGCTGCTGGTGGGCAACAAGGTCTATCTGCCGCAGGATACCGTGCGTATCACCACCCGGGAGGCGGACGAGGGCTTTGCCCTGCTGGATGTGACGGCACAGGTGCAGTCTGCCAGCACTGTTACAGAACGGGTGACCCTGCAGCAGACCATCTGCCGGAAGGGCACGGCAGTGCTCACCGACCGGCAAAACCTCCTGCTCCAACCCGGCGAAAGCAGAACCGTCTCCTTCCGGTACTGCGTGGACAGCCCGGCTCTGTGGAGCCCGGAGAACCCCAACCTCTACACCAGCATCATGCAGGTGCTGGAGGGCGAGGAAGAACTGGACCGGGAAGAGACCGGCTTCGGCATCCGTACCCTGAGCATCGATGCAGCGCATGGGGTACGCATCAACGGGCAGACCGTCAAGCTACGGGGTGCCTGCATCCACCACGACAACGGCATTCTTGGTGCAGCTACCCTGCCCGATGCCGAGGAGCGCCGCATCCGTCAACTGAAGGAAGCGGGCTTCAACGCCATCCGCTCCTCCCATCACCCGGCAGGGCGGGCGCTGCTGGATGCCTGCGACCGGTACGGTGTGCTGGTAATGGACGAGCTGAGCGACGTATGGAACGTGCGGAAAAACCCCTACGACTATGCTCTGTACTTTGAGCAGGACTGGAAGCCCACCATTCAAAAGATGGTGGCCAAGGATTACAACCATCCCAGTGTTATTTTGTACTGTGTGGGCAACGAGATCTCCGAGGCTGGCTCGGAAAGCGGAGCAGAGACCAACCGGCGGCTCTGCAACACCTTCCGGGAGCTGGACCCTACCCGCTACACCACCAACGCCCTTAACGGCCTTATGGCAGCCGGTTACCGCCTGCGGGAGATCATGGGGGATGTGATGCGAAAATTCCCGGCGCAGCCCGGTCCCTCCGGCGGCGATGGCGGCGGCAGCAATGCCCTGAACAGCTTTATGAGCCTGATGTCCGGGGAAAAGGGCGACTACTTTGCCACCCATCCGTTGCTGACCGAGGCGCTGTCCGGTTGCGAGGATTCCTGCGATGTCATTGGTCTGAACTACCTTACCGGACGCCATGTGCTGGAGCATGAACTGCACCCCCACAAGGCAGTGCTGGGCACCGAGACTTACCCGGCAGATATCGTGCGGCTGTGGCGCATCGTGGAGGAGAATCCTCACATGATCGGCGACTTCACATGGGCTGGCTACGATTATCTGGGCGAGGCCGGCTGCGGCATCTTCCATTACGATGGCGGTGCCAACTTCAGCAGCATCTACCCGGAACGCACCGCCTGCATTGGAGATCTGGATCTGCTGGGCAACCGCCGCCCCATCAGCTATCTGCGGGAGATCGTTTACGGTCTGCGGAAGGCACCTTATCTGGCAGTGCTGCGGATGGAACACAACGGTCAGACCTCCAGCAAAACGCCTTGGATGTTCAAGGATAACCTTGCCAGCTGGACATGGCCCGGTTTTGAGGGACAGACGGCTTCGGTGGATGTGTACTCCGCCTCAGAGGAAGTGGAACTGTTCCTGAACGATGCTTCTCTGGGCCGCCGTACCGTGGTGGATTTTACCGCCACCTACAGCGTGCCCTACGCTCCCGGCGAGCTGAAGGCTGTGGGCTATACCGGCGGTGTGTGTGACGGCGAGTTCACGTTGCGCACCGCACAGAATGCACAGCTGACCCTTACAGCAGACCGTAAGACCCTGCAAGCCAACGGCGAGGATGCCGCCTTTGTGACGATCCAATTCGTGGACGCAAATGGCACCGCCGATCTGCACGCCAAACACACCCTGAAGGTGGAGCTGGAGGGTGCAGGCATTCTGGAAGCTGTAGGCAGCGCAAACCCCTGCTCCGAGGAGCGTTACGACACCCCGGAAAGCGAGACCTTTGACGGCTGCTGTATGGCGGTGATCCGTGCAGGAGAAGCTGCGGGCGAAATTCATCTGACCGTCACAGCAGATGACAGCGTTCAGAAGCAGCTGACGATCCTGATTCAGGAAGCAGAGGGCTGAAGCTCAAAAAGCCGGTGAAGGCTCAAAACAAAAACAGGGTGCGCCCCGAATAGGACGCACCCTGCCAAAGACCACAGACGATAACGATATGTACAACAGGGCGTTCCCCGTAGCAGAGTTCCCATAAAACAGTATTTGCAAAAGCTCCCGAAATGGGGAAGATTTGGCGTGACTTCGGTCACGCCTTTTCTTTTGCTTCCAGTTCATCCAGAGGGATGTACCCCAGCCCATCGTACTTGATATGGATGTGCTGCACCCGCTTTCCGCTGGACTTATCCGGGGCATCCACATAGATGGCCGACACCAGTTCACGGAGAGCATAAGGGGTGAGTTCTTCAATATGAACGTACTTGTGCGCTTTCTGGACGAACTTTTCAATATTCTCGATCTGCTGTTCCTGTACTTCAATTTTCTGCTGGATGGAGAGAACTTCCTCTTCCAGCTGCTTCTGTTCGGCATCGTAGCTCTGACTCATCATGTCGAAGCGGTCATCGCTAAGCTTTCCGTTAACATTGTCCTCGTAAATCTTCATGAACAGCCGTTTGAGGTCTGCGATTCGCTTCTCATTCCGGGCAAGCTGCTTCTTCAGGACAGTCAGCTTTTCGGTGCTTTCCACCCGAAGCTGCTCCTCCATGACCTTGCGGAAGTAGTCCTCATGACAGAGGATGTAGTCCGTCACCCGCTGAACATGACTCAGCACACGTCCTTCCAGAACCTTTACCCGGATGAAATGTCCCTTGCACTCGCTCCCGTTCTTCTTGTGCAGAGAGCAATCGAAGAAGTCTTGACTGAAGTCCCTGTTATTGGACGAACCATATTGCATCTTGGAACCGCAGTCAGCGCAGTAGACCATACCGGAGAAAATGCTGCTCTTGCCTGTTCGGGTCATACGGTGACGCTGGCTGCGAATCTCCTGAACCTTTTCAAACACATCATCGTCAATAATGCGCTCATGTGTATCCGGGAAGATAGCCTGATTTTCCACGGGATTCAGATGTCTCTTTTTATCCCAGATAGAGTTAGTATAGGTCTTAAAGTTGACTGTGCAGCCAGTGTACTCCAGGCGTTCCAGAATCGAACTTACTGCTCTTTTATCCCAGCGATAAGGGTCTTCCGGGGCGGGTGAGTTCGTACTCAGGCCATGGCTCAACTTATAGGCGGTGGGAGTCAGAACTTTGTCCACCCACAGTTGGTTCGCAATTTGGGTCGGCCCACGTCCCTCCATGCACACGGAGAAGATGCGCTTCACAATCGCAGCCGCTTCCGGGTCAACAAGCCAATGCTTCGGGTTCTCCGGGTCTTTCACATAGCCGTAGGGGACATTGACCGTCAGCGGTACTCCACGCTCTCCCTTGGCCTTCTGGACAGCCCGAATCTTGCGGCTGGTATCGCGGGCGTAAAACTCGTTGAACCAGTTCTTAATGCCCGCAAAATCGTTGTTTACGCTGTTCGGGTCAATGGTGTCGTAATTGTCGTTAATGGCAATGTAGCGAACGCCATACTGGGGAAAGGTGAAGTTTGTGTACAGACCCGTCAAGGCAGAGTTGCGCCCCAGTCGGGACAGGTCTTTTGTGATAACGATTCCTACACGCCCTGCTTCGATCTCGACCAGCATACTCTGAAAGCCGGGGCGGTCATAGTTCGTGCCAGAATAGCCATCATCAACAAAGAACACCGGGTTCGAGAAGTGGTTCTTTTTAGCGTAGTCCAAAAGGATATCCTTCTGGTTCTCGATAGAAAGGCTTTCGCCGAGTCGCTCGTCCTCCTGCGACAGTCGGCAGTAAAGTGCGGTGATTTTATTCGTTGCTCCAGACATTGTTGTGTCCTCCTTATTCTGTGGAGCAACTGTCAGTACAGGATTGGTTACCGGGTCAAGTATAGCAGAATTGGGCGCAGTTGTCATTCGTCTGCACCCTCATCTTCAAATTTTTGCTGGGCGTTCTTGGCAACAATGCGCTCCAGCTTCTTCAAAAAGGACTCCTTGCCCTCATAGCTGCCGGTCACGGTGTAGGTGGTGTGACCGACTTTCTCCGTGGTAGTCAGTTCTGGAATCCAGAAGGCGGACAGGTTCTTGACATGGAGATTGCCGTTCTCATCTACATAGGAGCCGTGCTTCTTCTGCTCTTCGGTCAAGGGCTGCCGCTTGAAATAGATTTCATTTTCGGAGATGCTCACGGTTTCGCTGGCCTGCTCCTTCGGGGTATCGTCATACAGCTGGGCGAAAAATGCCAGTGCATCTTCGGGTGAGTCTTCCTCCATGAGCTGCTCGAAAATCCGCTGTTCCTCTGCCGAGAGGTTATTCCATGCGGCTTCCAACTCCTGCTCGTTGGCTGCGTTGACGAAGGCTTCGATCTCTTTTTTCATGGTGCATCCTCCTTTGGCTGCGAAAAGCGGATTTTCAAAAAGTATGGGTTTTCGTGAGAGCAAGAATCGTCCCGTGGCCACAAATTTTCAATTCTTGAAAATTCTTGCCCTTTTGGGACAGCTTCTTGTTGGGGCGTGCCTGCCCCAAACCCTGCTTAGGAGTGAGTGCAATATACTAGGAATTTATTTATTGCTTGCATCGGTTTTGTCGTTTCCCTTTTTCTTACGAGACAAACCTAAACAAAGATGCGTCGAGCCAAGGCAAAGAAATGATGAACCAAGACACAACCATACAACAGCCATAGAATTATCATTTCCACTTATGAAGCTAATAAGTGAAGCCATATATAACAGAGCAGAAGCTGCATAGAATAAGATAGATTTCTTGGTTTCTTTTTTCATAAATAATCGCCTCCACAAATCGATTTGTTGAGTCAATTATACCACGTTCTTTATCGAAATTACACCCTCTACATGGGAGAACTTGGCCGATTTACTGCGTACGTGCGTACCCATCTTCCGTATACACGTATGCGGCGATTTGCCCGAAACGCACTCTATACAGCCGTTCCCCCTCGGAGAGCCCACTACACTTTGCAGACCACAGGGATGAAAGTGTCATAGTGGGTTATTACACTTCCGCAGAAGTGCCTTCTCCTCGCCGCAGACAGCCGGGTGTGCCTTTTGTGAGAGCTTTCTGTGCGGCGAATCTACATCGCCCACAGGCGATGTAAGCAGGGATTCCAAAGGGGCGCAGCACCCTTGGCACACGACTTTGGTACAAAGTCTAGTGTGTTACACCTTTCCAGAGGTGTATACGTTCCTGAAATGCAAAAAGCCCCATACCCAACACCTTAACGGTGCGGACATGGGACTTGATGCTTCCTCGGCCTAGCCGGGTACTCCGTAACC
>NZ_JAFREJ010000006.1:0-111980 GCF_017377545.1 Faecalibacterium sp. Marseille-Q4164
ATCCATAGGACTGTCTGCATAAGGCTGAACAAAACCTGTTTGCTGTGCTTTATAACCGTAATGAATAATGTATTTACTAAAATCAGTATCATTCGTAGCTTTTTCACTAACAGCATTCCACATTTCTAAAAATGTCACTGTAAGCGACTGAACAGCATCTCCTTCTAAACGAATACCTGTATCTTTCCACTGTCCATACGGGTGTGTGTAATTAAAATATTCGTTTGCTAGATTATATCCACCTGTAAATCCGACTTTTCCATCAATAACTGTTATTTTTCTATGATCACGATTGTTCAAAAACAGATTTAAACCTGGCATAAACGGATTGAATACACGGCAATGAATTCCTATTGTCTCCATTTTTTTCACAAAATCTGTGTTAATAAAGCCTATAGAACCCATATCATCGTAGAATACTCTAACTTCCACGCCTGCTTTTACTCGCTCTTCCAGAACATCTTGAATCTTATGCCATGCTTCAGCGTCTTCTATCGCATGATATTCCATAAAGATAAACTTTTGTGCTTTCTCCAAATCCTTAAGCTGTGCCTCTAATCCTTTCACTGCTTCATCAAAATACACAATATCCGTATTCTGATAGATTGGATACTGCGAATTTCTTTGTATGTAACTTGCTATATTTCCTGCTTTCGGAATTGTTTCTTTTATTCTGCTCAAACACTCCTGACTGTCCGGAAGCATTGGTAACAATTTGCTATCAATTTCTGCATACCGCTCACGCATTTTATGTGTGCCACCATTCAAACCAATCAACAAATACAGGCCTACACCCATAATTGGGAAAATTAGAATTAAGATGACCCAAGGCATTTTCATAGAGGATGTCTTATTTGATGCGTACAATCCCAAAACCAAGATCCCACTCAAAATCCTTGTAAATAAATTTATGACTTCTGCATATTCATTCAAGCGTGTTACGATAGTAATAATAAAAATCACTTCCAGAAGAATGCAGATTATGGAAAAACACAGCCGTTTTACCCCATTTTTTGTTTTTGCTTTGCCCTCTAAAGTATCTTGTTTCATATATATTCCGCCTTCCTACTTGCTCAGTTTTCTCCCTAAATTTCGTGGAACATACCAATTTTGTCTTTTATTCTCTGCATTTCATTACACCGGACTGGATAAGTTTGGTGCGGATGTCCTCATACAGTGAAATAATTTGATACTTACAAGTATATTCCAAATAGTCAGAATTGCAATAGGTAACCTGAGCTGTTTTCAACTGCCAAGGCAAATCTTATTCGGTATGCCCGAAGATCGTCGCAAATGTATTCCTTCAATGGTAACAATCATGGAGATTAGTGTTTATCTGGAGATTACCAAAGGATAAATAGAAGCAGTATTAAAGCCGTTCACCACGCAGATTTTCCAGCGTGGCGAACGGCTTTTTTGCTGCCCCTATATTTACAGGTAGGAGGAATCGAAGAAGTCTTTTAATGTAATTCCCAAACCCTGACAAATTCTTTCAATCGTCTCTACGCTTAACTGCCCTCCTCGACGGGCAGTACTTTGGATTGTGGAGTACGATATCCCGCATTTTTTTGTCAACACACATAGATTCATATCACGCTCTTGCATCAAATCCTGAACACGCTTGATCGTATCCACGAAAACCCCTCCCATCTTTTTAGTTCAAAACTTTTCCAACGATCTCAAATCTTTGCTCTGGAGATATAAGGATCGGCGAATATTTGGTGTTAAGAGAGACCAAAACCGGTTGGTTATGCGCCACGCCATAGCTGTCGGTAAGGAACTCTGCTTGGGATTTGTCTGGGGTATGTTCGTCGTATTTTTTCAGATATCCACAGTCATCATATACGAATATCCCGATATCCCCGCATTCAAGTTCTTCGCAGCGCTTCACCCATACAATCTGTCCGTTATGATAACGCGGCTCCATACTATCACCGCTAACGTATATCCCGAACTCGGCACCAGCCGGAACGCTACTGGCAGGCACTTGTATCTGCTGGAACATTTCACCCTCAAGAAAAGCTCCTAGACCTGCCGATACTGGCAACTCTGATACAGGCATCATTATGTAGTCGATTTCCGCGGGCTCTTCTGCGTCTGGCTGGTAGCGCCGGGATGCAATCAAGTCCATTTCGTACTCAGCGACTTTTTTTTGCCCGATGTCATTTAGAAGGGCGGGTTTCTGAAAGTTCTTTGTAAAGTAGGAAGGACCCTCCTTGATGTTCAATGCGTAGCAGATTGCAACTAGTTGATAGATGCTAGGAGTGGTATAGCCTTTTTCCCATTTGCTGATTCCTTTATCACTGACATCGACGCCATAGTGACGGAGAAGTTCAGAGAAAGCTACAAGTGAATAGCCATTCCTTTTTCGTGTGCCTGCGAGAATCTGACCAACCTCATTGCTATCCCTCGCAGCGACTGCATCATAGCGCACTGTGGATGGGGCTATGTGTATTTTGGTGAGCGTGGTTTTCTTTTTCATAACAAGAACACTCCTTTGTGATCCGGTAGCTCTATTATAGTATAGAAAATACAGGAAATCAATAAGAAATCTCTAAAATAGCGACAAATGCGTAATTGACATCTCCATAAAGCAGGTATATAATCGAATCAAATCCACGAATAACAGCTTTTTGGTGTTGATTCTGGACCGAAATCATATTTGTTCGGTGTTTTTAAGAGGTGATATTATGAGAAAAGAAAACGTAAGATGCCCGATGTGCGGAACCATGAACTATGATGTAGATCTTGATGCAACCGATGGCTGGACAAAATGCCGTCTGTGCAAAGCGGTAACCTGCTCTATGGATGAGTGGAAAAAGCATACAGTGTCCGTTCCTCTGTTAAACGAAAAACAGTTCGTGGCACGCAGTATGACTCGCAAGTAATGCACGCTGCATTCTGATAAATCTGCAAAAAGGAGGATTTCTGATGTATGGTGATTACAACCTTCGCCGTGAGAAAAGATACGTCGAAGTGGATGTTCGTTTTACTCCTGACGGTAAGATCCGTCCTCTTGCCATAAACTATGACAAGACTCGCACTTATGGAATTGACCGTGTTTTGGCAGTCAGGCATGGCACATCGCGCCTTGGCGGAAAAGGTCACTGCTTCACCTGTCTAATCTGCGGGCAGAAGCGAAGTCTTTGGCTTGAGCAGGGCAAGTGGTTCGTGGAAGCCTACTGTGCCACATCAGAAGGTAGGGCTTCATAATGGCAAGATACTTATCGCGTGCAGAACTTTCGTGCATGGCAGGCAAATATATTGAAATGTACTATGCACTCTTCGGAATAAGCAAAAATAACCCAGTTCCTATTAACCCAGAGCAGTTTGCAAGTTCTGTTCTTGGACTGAACCTGAAGATGTTGCCGCTGTGTAGCGATGGTCACATCCTTGGATTAACGGTTTTCCAGAGATGTAGCTTCACAGCAACCCTTGGGGATGGGACAAAGCTCCTTGAAGTATTTATGCCGAGAGACATTGTGATTGATTCCTCCCTTGCAGCAGACAGATGCACTGGATGCCGGAATTTTACGATAGCACATGAAACGGCGCACCAGATTCTGGCTGACCAGTTTCCGAATGATTACGGAAAAGCAGCCAACTGTCGCGGGCACATTGCCTATCGAGAGCGAAATGGTCAGCCCTCGTGGGAAGAATGGCAGGCAGATACCCTTGCAGCAGAGCTGCTGATGCCAACATTTCTGATCAATGCCGAAATAGAACGTGTAGCGTTGACTCTGCCAAATGGGATTCTGTACAAATCAGTGTCTGACCCTAACTATGAAAAAATTCTGGAGATGGCTCAACGGATTGGGGTTTCTTGGTCTGCGATCAGGATCAGACTGCAGCAGATGCAGGTTATAAGAGGCAAACCCATCCACTGCCATCCATTGGACATCATGCGATTTGGAGAATGAATATGATTCAGTTAAAGAACCGTCCCTTTGCCGGTAAAGCACCGACTACTACACAGCAGGCAGAATTTAGCATAGGCTGGAGATTTTGCCCTGTTTGTGGAAATAAGTTATACCAGAAAATCGAGGGGTGTTCAGGTATACTACAAGTGAAGTGCAATAGATGCAAAGAAACCCTGAGACTTGATCTGGCCTTTAGATGCCGGTGATTTTCCAGTCATTTTAACAAATACGGGTGCATTGCACCCTGAATATGGACTGTTCGCTCCGAGCAACGGGCCATTGCCGCAAGGCAATGTATGAAACGTGCTCCAAATAGCCGGGCAACAGCTGATTGAGAGATTTTCTTTGAAGATCCCTCAGTTGGTTGTTGTCCGGCTATTTTTTTAGCCTTCAGGTAGCCTGCTCCCGTAAAAAGGAGCAGGCTTTATGTTTGTCCGTTTTTCGTGGATGCCCCAAGCGGCGAAATATCCGTAGCCTTCCAAATTTTCGACTTTTCACGACTTATCGAAAATTTGGAGGTTTAACATGGGCTTTAACTACGGTTTGGAAAAGAAGAATTTTGATAGTCAATGGGCTATGACCCGCAAGCAGTATGAGGATGCTGGTATGAGCAGTGAAGCGATTCACGCAATGTACGATTACGACTGGTCTGTTTTTAACGCTAATCGTTCTTACCAGAACCATACGCAGGAAATGGCAGCGCCGTCCTTTGAACAGAGCGAAGAATCCTACTCGCCCTTGATGGACAAGTATCAGAAAGCTATTTCCGTTACGGATCACTACTGCGAAACCAAGAGCTGCTTCACATGGATCGGCGAAATTGAGAACGAGCGGCTGCTGGCTGCTCTCGAAAATTTATCGGAACTCGACCTCAAAATTCTTACGCTCTATGTCTATGCTGGGTACACCGAGTCCGAGATTGCAATGACCTTGGAATCCAAAAGGATTACGATTCATAAGCGAATCGAACGAATGACTATGTTTTTGAAGAACTTTTGAACCATTTTCTTTTTCAGGTAACAATTTGGCCTTTTTCGATGCCTACCAAGTGAAGGGACAATTTTCCAAGCGGCACTCGCCGCAGGGAAAAACGTCCGACCTCATGAACCTTGAAAACTGAATAGTTCCGTCATCTGGTACTCCGATAATGATACTTCCGTAATTCGCGGCCCGGTCACAAAGCAGACGGGGTGGCTGAAATGCCAATGAAGCGGTACAAGTCCGCTGCCAGATGTTCATGCCCCACTCGCAGGGGGCCGAGGGCGAATATGCGAGACCTTTAATCATATTGATCCGGGAACTGCCGGGTACGTTTTTGCGCATTCGGCAGTTCCCGTTTTTTACGTATCCCAATTTAATCTTTACCCGAATATCCACTTTGATACATATAGGAGGACATTTTTATGGACGAGTTGAACCCCACGGTGCGCGAGCAGGAGATCTACGAGGAGATGGAGCTGACCCCTGAGATGGTCAAGTCCATCCGCACCCTCTGCGGTACCTGTCTGCGGCACTTTGTGGATGCAAAGGCATTCAAGATCGCACTTGTACCCAGCGCAGACCGGAGCATGGACACCTGCACCGTCTGCCAGATGCGGCGCGGCTACGATTATGTGGTCATGCACCGCTGACCCAACCATACCACCATACCGTGAACGAAGCCCGCTGCGGAACATCCGTCAGCGGGCTTTGCACATAACAACATGGAGGTACAATTTTGCAGCAAAACTGGAAATTCCAACGCGGAGACATCTTCTTCACCCATTTTGGGGCGAGCACCGGCTCGGAACAGTGCGGTGACCGTCCGGCGGTCATTCTTCAGAATGACGTGGGCAACTATCACTCTCCGACCCTGATCGTTGCGACCATGACAAGCAAGGCGGAAAAGAAAGTAAACCAGCCGACCCACTGCCTGTTGGAAAACGCAGGGTTGAATATGCCGTCCGTTGTGCAGGCAGAGCAGATCTTCACCATCGACAAGAGCCGGGCGCTGAAGTATCTGGGGCATCTGACCCCAGAGGAGATGCGCAGGGTGGATGATGCAGTGCGTATCAGCCTTGCGCTGAACCCCATGGGCAGCATCCAGCAGATGGAGCCTATCCGGCGCTCTACGGCGCTTTACGCGCCGCCTGAGGTGGTGGATGGCAAACCACCTGTCTACCCCTATACGCCCATCAAATCGTCTTTTGAGAACGCCGGAAGCATCGAGGAAATGATGCTGTACACCGAGTTGCAATCCGCGGTTCATGCCATGATCCAGCGGTTGGAATACAGCTTCACCTTCAATCCCAGCCTGCTCACCAGCCCGAAGCGGAAGCAGCAGGTGGCTGAGATCTTAGAGGAAGCCGAGAAGTACATTTGGAGAATCAAGGAGGAAATGCGATGCGCCTGAACGAAAACAATACTTTCATTGGTATCAACCCGCCGTACCAGCTTTCGGTCATCCACAGCAGCAAGCTGATCTATCCCCGCGAGATCTACCAGCGGGGCGTGGAGCGCAAGCGGGTGGAGCTGATCGCCAGAGACTTCAATGAGTACATCGTTAACGAGCCGAAGGTCAGCTTCCGCAACGGCAGGTACTATGTGATGGACGGGCAGCACACCATCGAGGGCTGCATCCTCCTCAACGGTGGCGCGGACCGCCCGATCCTCTGCAAGGTCTACACCGGCCTGACGATGGAGCAGGAAGCCCTGCTCTTTGCGGAGCAGAACGGTCACGCCGCCCCCCTGTCGGCGGGCATCAAGCTGCGCGCCAAGGTAGTGGGCGGCGATGCGCCTTCCAAGGCGTTTGTCGCAGCCACCAACCGGGTGGGGCTGTCCCTCAACTACGACAGTATGCAGCTGAGCGACTACCGCATCAGCTGCGTGGGCACGGCGCTGAAGCTGTACGACCAGCTGGGCGAAGAGATCTACTGCGAAGCCCTGCGGCACATCGTGGCGGCGTGGGAGGGCAGACCGGATTCCTTCCGGGCGGCTGTCCTGCGGGGCGTGATATACTTTGTACAGCTGTACCACGGGCAGTACAGCGCGGAGCGGCTTGTCCGTGCGCTGAGCGGCGTCCATCCCATGGAGCTCTACCGTATCAGCCGGGATAACCCCGCCAAGCTTCCGGGCTGGCGGCGGTACGTTTATCCCATCTACACCACCTACAACGGCAAGTGCAGGAAAGACGCGCTGCCGATGAAGTTCTAAACTCAAATATCTCCTTTGGCAAGGGCGATGGTACCCGGAAAAGACCATCGTTCTTTACATATAGTGTTTTCTTTCAAATAATTGACATATTGAACTAGAAAGGAGAGGACAGGAATGGGCGAGATCGCAGCCTGCACTTTGATTCAGGAAGAGCCCGACCGCAAGACGGAGCGGTACATGATGATGTTCAAGGATTACCCGGATGTGGTATCCGTAGACATTCTTCAGGAAATGCTTGGCATCTGCCGGAAGAATGCGTATCTGCTGGTCAAGCAGAATAAGATCCACTCGGCGCGTGTAGGACGCAGTTATAAGATACCAAAACTCTGCGTGGTAGAGTACCTGATCGATCAGAATCGGCAACTTGGAGGGATGCGCCTATCAAACTCTCTTGCGCCATCCTTGCAAAACACCCCAGAATCTTCTAAACTTATGATGCCTAAGCAAAGGACATTTGGCTGCGAACAGAAAGGAGCATAACTATGACAAATGTGGCCGGACATTTAAGAGAACAAAACGGTATGTATCAGATGATTCTGAGCTGGAAAGACACAAATGGAAAGCGCAGAACCAAATCCATCAGCACAGGACTTCCGGTTAAAGGAAACAAAAAAAGAGCTGAATCTCTGTTGCGTAAAACACAAAAAGAGTTTAACCCGGAAACGATGCAGCAGGTTTCCGACCTGCCGGTATCGGAATATCTGAACCGCTGGCTTCGGGAAAGTGTGATGAACCTTTCGCCCGAAACCTATGGCAGATATGCTTATGATCTGGGAAGAGTAGTTGTCCCATACTTTGAAAAGAAGCGGCTGTCTTTGAAAGCACTCTCTCCGCGCGATCTGGAAACATTCTTCCGCTATGAGCGTCAGCAGGAGGAGGCCAGTGTACAGCAGCTTCTTGATTGGCACAAGGAGTTGACCGATGCCCTGCAATATGCCGTTGCCAATAATTGGCTGAAGGTCAGCCCCATCAAAGAAGTTGACCCCTGCCTTGATAACTCCCCGGTACTTTTCACCGACTTCATCACGGACTGGTTGAAAATGATGAAGTCACGAGTGGAAATCACAACCTATGCCAGCTATGAAAGAGCAATCATTCACAAGATCGTCCCATATTTTGAACCGCTCCACTATACATTACAGGATATGGAACAGCATCCCAAATACATCCAAGACTTCTACCAGCATGAGTTGGATCGTGGCCTTACGGCAAACACCGTCATTCACTATCACGCCAACATCCGCAAATGCTTACAGTATGCTTTTCAAATCGGCATGATCCGTTCCAACCCGGCAGATCGCGTTGAACGTCCTCGTAAGGAAAAGTTCAAGTCGGAGATTTACAGCGGTGAAGAACTGGAGCAACTTTTCAAGGTGATTCAAGGTGACCCTTCGGAGTTTGGCGTCATCATGGCTGCATTCTACGGGCTGCGGCGCAGTGAAATTGTTGGTTTGAAATGGGATGCCATTGACTTTGAGAACAAGAAAATCAGCATTCAGCATACGGTTGTGACCGCAAAGGTCAACGGAACGGTAACGGAAATCGCACGAGATAAGACAAAAACAAAGTCGAGCTGCCGGACACTTCCCCTAATCCCTGCCTGTGAGCAGATGCTCAATAAAATGAAAAAGGAGCAGGAGCAGAATCGGAAGGTCTGCGGCAAAAGCTATTGCACCGATTATCTTGACTATATCTATGTAGACCCGATGGGAAAGCGGATTAGGCCCGACTTTCTGAGTCAGCATTTCCCGGATTTTCTGGTCGCACACCAGATGAAGCGTATCCGCTTTCACGATCTGCGCCATAGTTGTGCCAGTCTGCTCTATGCCAATGGCGTGAGCCTGAAGGAGATTCAGGAGTGGCTCGGTCACAGTGACATCAGCACAACAAGCAACATTTATACACATCTGGATTTCTCCAGTAAGGTGTCCTCGGCGAATGCAATCGTCAACATCTTCCCAGAAAACACCAAAGTATAAGAAACTGAGCAGAAAAAGAAAAGCAGCCCAAAATCTTTCGATTCTAAGCTGTTTTATGATGGAGTGCCGATGGTGGGACTCGAACCCACATGGTTTCCCGAACGATTTTGAGTCGTTTGCGTCTGCCATTCCGCCACATCGGCTTATATTCAATTTTGGGACATTAGTACCGGTTTCTGAAGATTGGAGGGATGTTCAGGAGGGATGTAAGAAATCCTGCTTCGACAAACTCTCAAAATTCAACGAATACTCGTGAATTTCTCGCACAGACACGAAAAAACACGAAACGGATTTTGAGTCCCCCTCGTCTGCCATTCCGACACACCGGCGTATGTAGAACAGTACTATTATAGCGGATTTTCCGTCCAAAATCAAGACGCTATTCCCTTTTGCAGAAAAAAGAATTTTTCGCCTTCCCTTTCCGGGGATTCCGTGGTATCCTTACAGCAAAAAAAGAGCCTGGAGGTTCCTATGAATCACACGTTTTCTGCTCCCGTTACCGCTGCACAGCGTCAGCGGGACACTCTGCTGGGCGCGCTGGTGGGGCTGGCGCGCTCCACGGTCAATGAATCCAAAACGGAGGACACTGACCGCATACTGGCTGCCGGTCTGCGGCTGGCGGCTGACCCCAAGGCCGCCGAGAGCGCGCTGCTCCGGCTGACTGACATCGTTGAAGCCGAGAAGCACCGGGTGGCTCCCAACTGCGCTGCCTGTGCCATGCCCTGCGGAAACACCAGCAATTATGACCTTGCCCGTTTGTGGGGCGCACCCGCAGAAATTTGTGCCCTGAAAGTTCGACTGCTTTCTGCGGTCTGCGTCCTTGCCGGACAAAAAACGACGGCACAAATCCAGAAGGAGATCTGCGATGATCTATTTGTGCTGGCAGAGGACTGGGATGCTGAACTGCTGCTGTCCATCGTCACACGGGCCGAGGGACTGTGCACCCAGTAACTTTTCCAGAAACAAAAAAGCATTTCCTGCCTGAAAACGAACCTTTTTTCACAAAACCTCTTTACAAATGCGCCGCAAAAAACTATTATATAGTTATATGCTGCTGTTTGATGCAAAGTTTTTCTACCGGTGCATTCCGGTATTATTCCCACACGCAAAACTATATGAGAAAGAAGGTAGAATCCATGTCAGTGAAAAAGCCTGTCGTTCCTGCCGCTGCAGAAGCTCCCGCAGCCGAGGCAAAGCCCGCACGCAAGACCGCAAAGTCCGCTGTCAAAACGGAGAAAGCCCCCAAAACGGAAAAGACCGCCCACAAGGGCCGTCCCCCGCTTTCCCCTGAGATCTACGTTGAATTTGCCGGCAAGCAGTATAACATCACCGATCTTGTGGACCGCGCCAAGGCCGATTACCGCCTGACCCACAAGGTGGGCGTGCAGTCCTGCAAGATCTACGTCAAGCCTGAGGAAGAGGCCGCCTACTATGTCGTCAACAAGGTCGGCGGCAAGCTGCCTCTGTAAAGGCTGTGTTTCTGTTTTTCACCGCACAGAAAAAGACCAGAGCTGTTCTGCCAAGTGGCAGTTCAGTTCTGGTCTTTTGTTTTACAATGTTACAAACCCATACGCTCTTCCCTGACGCGGAACGCGGGGTCTTACTTCAGGAACTTATGCACGGCGCGGGCCACGATGCCGCCCAGGATGCCGGAGACGAGGAACTCAGCCACGCCCTGGACACCAACCAGCAGCACAACGAACATCAGGGGGTTGGCAGCGCCCTTAACGGACACCAGGTTCTGGACATAGTCGCAGTTGTAGAACGCCAGCACGATATAGCCCATGAAGAACAGAGTGTTCAGGGCCGGAGCGCACATGGCGCTGACGATATAGCTCCAGGTGCGGCTCTTATCCAGCTTGCTCAGGCCGTTGAAGATCAGGCCCACACACACGCCCATCAGCACACGCATGCCCACGCAGAGGATAAAGGTGTTGACAGGGCTGACCTGGAACAGAGCGCCGGTCATAGCGGAAGCACCGGTAATGGCATCATAGAAGCTCACCGCGCCGAACACGCCGCCCAGCACAGCACCGGCCACAGGGCCCATGGTGATGGCACCCACCGCAATGGGCAGGGTCAGGAAGCTCATGTAAAGCGGGCCCATGGGCACACTGCCCAGGCCGATGGCCTTCATTACAAGCTCGATGGCGACCAGCAGTGCCAGTCGGGTGAGAGTGCGAAGATCGTTGTTTTTCATAATTCAGTTTTCCTCCTGCTGCCGTTCCGCCCTATACGTCGGATACGGCGCAAATCTGGTTTTTTCTGTCAGGGAATCTATAAATAAGCGGGCAAGCCCACCTTATTTATCACAGGGAAATTTGATGTCGGCGCTCCGCCGGGCCACGGTCAGCACACGGCTGACGGCCACGGAGGTATCCAGCATCCGGCTGCACAGCTCCTGGTCACCGCCCTCGATGGCCCTGGCAAAGGCGTGGAACTCCGCCGCCTGCCGGGGTCTGCCGCCGTTCAGGTTGAAGTGCTCTTCCTTGCCCTGATTGGGGTGGAAGGTCACGCCACCGCACCAGTTGGCCGTGGATTTCTGCAGGATATAGCCCTTTGTGCCCTGGATGACATACCGGGCAGGCGCACCGCAGTCCTTGGCGGCCATGCTGACTGCCTTGAAGCTGTTGTACTCCATGGTCAGGATACCACTGGTGTCGATGCCGCGCTCCATGTTGGCCAGGTAGTGCACCTGGTTCGGCTCACCGAACAGGCCCACGATATAGCTGATGTTGTAGACGTTCAGATCCATCAGGGCACCGCCCGCACACTCCGGGTCAAAGGAGACCGGCGTTTCCCCGGCACAGAAGGCATCGTAGCGGCTGGAATACTGGCTGAAATTGCACTGCACCAGCTTCACCCTGCCAATGCGGGGCAGCAGCTCCCGGATCTTGTTGTAGTTTTCGAGGTACTGGGTGGTCATGGCCTCAAACAGGAACACCTTTTTGCGGCGGGCCAACGCCGCCAGCTCCTCGGTCTGGGCAGCGGTGCAGGCCATGGGCTTTTCCACAATGACATGCTTCCCCGCTTCCAGCGCCACCTTGGCATAGCGGTAATGCTGCAGGTTGGGCACGGCCAGATAGATCACGTCCACCCACTGCAATAATTCAAAATAGTTCGTGGTGTGCTGGGGAATGCCGTACTGTTCGCACATCTCGTCGGCCACCGGCGCACTGCGCTGGGTGCTGCAGAGCGCCTGCACCGTAAAGGGGCAGTCCGGCCCTGCCAGCCAGGGCAGAAACTCCCGCACGATCATCCCCGTGCCCAGGATCCCTAGTTTCATTGTTCTCTCCATCCTGTTTCGTCGTCAGCCGTTTTTGTTCTTCTCCTCGCGGCGTTCCCGGCGCTGGGAGCGGGGACGGCGGCCCCGGCGGAAATTGTTGTTCGGGTTCCGCCGCCTGCCCCCGGCGGCATAGTGCGGCTGAGGTGCGTTCATCTGGTACAGCAGTGCCAGCCCCTTCAGCAGCAGCTCCGGGTCGTAGGTCAGCGGATGGCGGCAGAGCGGCGTGACATACTTTGCCAGCCCGCCCGTGACCACCAGGGTGGCCGGACGGCCCAGCTCTTCCTCAATGCGCTGGGTGATGCCGTCCAGCAGGACTGCCGTGCCCAGCACAGAGCCCGAAAGCATACAGCTCTCAGTGTTCACACCAATGGCTGCTTTGGGGGAGCTCAGCCGCACCTGCGGCAGCTGGGCACAGCGCTCCCCCAGAGCCCGCAGGCCGGTGGAAAGCCCCGGGCAGATCACACCGCCCCGGAATACCCGGTTCTCATCCACAACATTAAATGTAGTGGCAGTGCCCAGATCCACGGTGATGACCGGCAGCGGGAAGTTCGCCGCAGCGTAAGCGGCATCCACCAGCCGGTCCTTGCCCACGGCATGGGGGTCAGGCACCCCCATGGTCAGGCCTGTGCGGATCTCCGGCGAAACGATGACCGGCTTTTTGCCGGTGTAATAGCGGGCGCACTCAGCCAGTGCCCCGGTGATCTGGGGCACTACGCTGGTCAGCACCGCGCCCTCGAACCGGATGGGCTTTTCCGGGTGGCGGCGGTGGGCAAACACCTTTTCCATTTCAATGCGGTATTCCGCGGCGGTACGGGTGCGCACCGTATCCATGTGGGCCACAAAGCATACACGTCCGTCCTTGATGCCGCCCAGGGCGACGGTGGTGTTGCCTATATCAATGGCTAAGATCATATTTTACCTTTCCTGCAAAACCTCTCAGGCGCTTTGCTCCGGCTCCCCTGCCAGAGGAGCCGGTTGGCTTGCCTCTCCCGGCAGGAGAGGCGGCAAAGACGCAGACCTTGACGGAGAGGTTTTATTCTAAGTCAAGCTATTTTACCGCATTTTTGCGCTGGATACAAGACCCAACCGAAAGATTTTGTTGTGCTGGCGGTGATTTTGGATTATACTAAAGAGGCAAACCCGCAAAACAGGAGGTTTTTTGGATGGATCTGCAGGGCAAATGCGTCCTTTTGGGCGTTACCGGCGGCATTGCCGCCTATAAAATGGCAAATGTGGCCAGCGCACTCAAAAAGCTGGGGGCGGACGTGGAGGTCATTATGACCGAGAACGCCACCCATTTCATCACCCCTCTCGTCTTTGAGACGCTGACCGGCCACAAATGCATGGTGGATACCTTCGACCGTGATTTCAAGTTCGAGGTCACTCACATCTCGCTGGCCAAAAAGGCGGATGTCGTTCTGGTGGCACCGGCCACGGCCAACGTCATTGCCAAAATGGCCCACGGCATTGCCGATGATATGCTCACCACCGTGGTGCTTGCGGCCAGGTGCCCCAAGTTGGTCAGCCCGGCCATGAACACCGGGATGCTGGAAAACCCCATCACGCAGGACAACCTCAGAACGCTGGAGCACTACGGCTTCACGGTCATCCCCTCTGAGAGCGGGGTGCTGGCCTGCAAGGATGTGGGCAGCGGCCGCCTGCCCAAGGAGGATGTGCTCATCGAGTACATCCTGCACACCATCGCCCGGCCCAAGGATCTGGCCGGTGTCCGCATCGCTGTGACCGCCGGGCCCACGCAGGAGCCGCTGGACCCCGTGCGCTACCTGACCAACCACTCCACCGGCAAGATGGGCTATGCCATCGCCCGGGCCGCCGCCATGCGGGGAGCAGAGGTCACCCTCATCCACGGCCACACCGACCTGCCGCCGGTCCGCTTCACCACCGATGTTCCCATTACCACGGCGCAGGATATGTACGATGCCGTGACCAGCCGCTTTGAGGAGATGGACGTGCTGGTGATGGCTGCCGCCGTGGCCGACTACCGCCCCATGACGGTGGCAAGCGACAAGATCAAGAAAAAGGACGGCGACCTCTCCATCCCTGTGGAGCGCACCGCCGACATTCTGGGCACCATCGGCCCGAAAAAGACCCACCAGTTCCTCTGCGGTTTTTCCATGGAGACCCGGGATATGGTGGAAAACTCCACGGCCAAGCTGACCCGGAAGAATCTGGATATGGTGGTGGCCAACAACCTGAAGGTCGCCGGAGCCGGTTTTGGGGTGGACACCAACGTGGTCACCTTCATCACCCCCGACGGTACCCGGGAGCTGCCCCTGATGAGCAAGGCTGATGTGGCCGATGCCATTCTGGATGAGATTTTGAAGCGCAGAGGTTTATAAAAACTTTTATCCCTCTCCGTCAACCCGGCGGAGAGGGTTGTTTTTGTAAGAAAAAACGTTCACTTTACCCTGCTTTTACAAAAACATTTTTCAAAATCCGGGCAAATCACTTTCCAAAAGTGCAATTTTGATGTATTCTATTCCTATCCGCTGTTCAGGTCCACTGTCCGCGGAGGAACCACAAACGAAAGAGGGGTGCGCACAGATATGCTGAAATATCTGGCAAAACGCATCGGGCGTTCCATCCTGACGCTGTTCGTCATTGTAACGCTCGTGTTCTGCCTGCTGCGGCTGATGCCGGTGGAAGGCTACTTTGCAAACTACGAAAAAATGACCGAGGCCCAGATCCAGGCGGGCCTGCAGTCCATGGGCCTGCTGGACCCGCTGCCGGTGCAGATCGGCCGCTTCTGGTGGAATGCCCTCCACGGCGACCTGGGCGTGAGCCATATTTATAAGGTAAACGCCTCGGTCACCGGCATCTTGGCCAAGAAGCTGCCCATCTCCATCCAGATGGGCGTGTTTGCCATGCTGCTGAGCCTGGTCATCGGCATTCCCATGGGCCTGCTGATGGGCCGGTTCAAGAACCGCTGGCCGGATAAGATCGGCACCGCCATCATCGTGCTCATTCAGGCTGTGCCTGCCGCCGTGTATTACCTCTATATTCAGATGTACGGCACCACCGCCCTGGGCGTGGGCCTGCTGTTTGATGCCTCCGACTGGCGGTACTGGGTGCTGCCGGTCTGCTCCATGAGCCTGGGCAACGTGGCATTCTACGCCATGTGGCTGCGCCGCTACATGGTGGACGAGAGCAACAAGGATTACGTCCGGCTGGCGCTGGCCAAGGGCGTGAGCGAGAGCAACATCGCCCTGCGCCACATCTTCCGCAATGCCATGGTGCCGCTGGTGCAGTATATTCCCTCTGCCTTCCTGAACACTGTGGTCGGCTCCATCTACATCGAGAGCCTGTATTCCATCCCCGGCATGGGCGGCCTGCTGGTCACCTGCGTCCAGCGCCACGACAACACCATGGTGCAGGGCATCGTGCTGCTGTACGCCTGCGTGGGCATCATCGGCCTGATCCTGGGCGATCTGCTCATGGTGCTCATCGATCCCCGCATCAGCTTTGGCAAGAAAGAAGGTGGCCGATAATGCTGTTCCACATGAAAGATCACAAGGCAGCTGTTCTGGAAAACGACCTGAACAAGCTGCAGAAGGACGGCCCCGCCGCTTGGGCCGACCTGCCCGAGGACGAGCTGTTCACCCCCGCCGGGTTCAGCGAGGAGCGCGCCGAGGCCACCTCCTACTCCAATTACAGCTATTGGGGCAGCACCTTCCGTGCTTTCTTCAAGAATAAGATCGCCGTGGCCCTGCTCATTGCACTGGTGTTCGTGGTGGGCTTTGCCTTTTTGCAGCCTTATCTGCCCGGTCAGGCAGATCCCAATCTCTGCCAGGTAGACTCTACCACCGGCATCCAGTTCCGCAATATCGCCCCCGGGGAAGAGGGCTTTATCTGGGGTTCCAACGCCATCGGCCAGGACCTGTGGGCCCGCATCTGGGCCGGTGCACGCACCAGTCTGACCATCGCCTTCTTCGTGGCCCTCATCGAGGCCGTGGTGGGCATCACGGTGGGCGTGCTCTGGGGCTATGTCCGCCAGCTCGATTTCTTCTTCACCGAGCTGTACAACATCTGCGATAACATCCCCTCCACCATCATCCTGATCCTGATCTCCTATGTCGCATCCCCCAGCATCCAGACCCTGATCCTGGGCATGTCCATCACGGGCTGGATTGCCATGGCGCGCTTTATCCGCAACCAGATCCTGATCATCCGCGACCGTGATTACAACGTGGCTTCTCGCTGCATCGGCACCCCCATCCGCCGCATCGTGCTGCGCAACCTGCTGCCCTATCTGGTATCGGTCATCATGCTGCGCATGGCCCTGACCATCCCCGCCGCCATCGGCAGCGAGGTGTTCATCACCTATATCGGCCTGGGCCTTTCTGTGGAAACGCCCTCTCTGGGCAACCTGATCAACGACGGCCGCAAGGTGATGATGCAGGCGGGCCTGCGGTACCAGCTGCTCTACCCCACCATCATCCTGAGCTTTGTCACCATTGCGTTCTACCTCATCGGCAACGCCTTCTCGGACGCTGCCGACCCGAAGAACCACCTGCAGTAAGGAGGGACAGAAGATGAAAAAAAATCAGCTCATCCTTTCTGTAAAGGACCTCAACATCAAATTCAACCTGCGCGGCAAGGTGCTGCATGCCATCCGCGGCATCGACCTGGACATCTACCACGGCGAAGTCCTTGCCATCGTGGGCGAATCCGGCTCCGGCAAGAGCGTGTTCACCAAGAGCTTCATGGGCCTGCTGGATGCCAACGGCTCCATCACCTCGGGCACCATTGATTATTACGGTGCCGATGACGGCAAGCCCATCCGCCTTTCCGACCTGAAAAAGGAGAAGGACTGGCTGAAGGTCCGGGGCCATGAGATCGCCATGATCATGCAGGACCCCATGACCAGCCTGAACCCCCTGAAGACCATCGGCGACCAGATCATGGAAGCCGTGGAGCTGCACCAGCATCTCAAGGGCAAGGCCGCCCGGGAAAAGACCCTTGAATACCTGCGGGACGTGGGCATTGCCGACCCCGAGGTGCGCTTTGCGCAGTATCCCCACGAGTTTTCGGGCGGTATGCGCCAGCGCGTTGTCATTGCCATTGCGGTGGCCTGCAACCCGCAGATCCTGATCTGCGACGAGCCCACCACCGCACTGGATGTAACCATTCAGGCCCAGATCCTGCAGCTGCTCAAGGAGATGCAGGTCAAGTACAACCTGACCATCGTCCTCATCACCCACGATCTGGGCGTGGTGGCCAACATCGCCGACCGGGTGGCCGTCATGTACGCAGGTGACATCGTGGAGATCGGCACCTCCGATGAGATCTACTACGATCCCCGCCACCCCTACACCTGGGCGCTGCTGTCCAGTATGCCCCAGATGGGCATCAAAGGCGAGGATCTGTTCAACATTCAGGGTACACCCCCGAACCTGTTCACCGAGATCCACGGCGATGCCTTTGCCCCCCGCAACCCCCAGGCGCTGAAGATCGACTTTGTCAAGCGCCCGCCCTACTTTACGGTCAGCCCCACCCACAAGGCCAAGACCTGGCTGCTGGACCCCCGGGCCCCCAAGGTGGAACCGCCTGCCGCCGTCAAACTGTTGAAAGAGGAGGGGATGCAGGATGCCTGAAAATCGTGACATTCGCGTTTGCGAAGCAGCGAACACCCCAGTGGAGTGTTCGAGCGAAAAAACGGTCTTGCGCCAGCAAGATGGAGAGGCCTCGCCCCGGCAGGTCCTGCTTGAGGTCAAGGACCTCGAGGTGACCTACGGCTCCGGCCGCAAGGCCTTCAAGGCCGTGAACCGTGCCAACTTTGAAATTTACAAGGGTGAGACCTTTGGTCTGGTGGGCGAATCCGGCTCCGGCAAAACCACCATCGGCCGCGCCATCATGCGCATCCTGCCCACCTCGGGCGGCGAGATCCTGTACAAGGGTCAGAAGATCAACGGCAAGATTTCCCGCCAGCTGGACCAGCAGGTCATCAAGGAGATCCAGATGATCTTCCAGGACCCGCAGTCCTCCCTGAACGAGCGTGCCAAGGTCAGCTACATCGTGGGCGAGGGCCTGCAGAATGTCCGGCCCGACCTGACCGCCGCCCAGCGGGAGGAGAAGGTCCGGCAGGCACTGCTGGATGTGGGCCTGCTGCCTGAATTCGCTTCCCGTTTCCCGCATGAGTTCTCCGGCGGCCAGCGCCAGCGCATCGGCATTGCCCGTGCCCTGATCGTGGAGCCAGAGTTCATCATTGCCGACGAACCCATCTCGGCTCTGGATATGTCCATCCGCGCCCAGGTGCTCAACCTGCTGCGCCATCTGCAGAAGGAGCGCGGCATCACCTACCTGTTCATCGCCCACGACCTCTCGGTCATGCGGTACATTTCGGACCGCATCGCCGTCATCCACAAGGGCGATATCGTGGAGCTGGCCGATGCGGAAGAGCTGGTGACCCATGCCATCCACCCCTACACCCGCAGCCTGCTTTCCGCCATCCCCATGCCCAACCCCAGGCTGGAGCGGAAGAAAAAGCTGCTGGTCTACGACCCCGCCATGCACGATTACACGCAGGAGGCTCCCCAGTGGCGGGAGCTGCGCCCCAGCCACTGGGTGCTCTGCAGCGAGCAGGAGGCCAAAGACTGGCTGGCTGAAATGTAAACTTTCTCTTGCGTTTTTTGACAAAGTTCGCCCTTTGTTTCTTGACATTTCCACCCTGCTCTACTACAATAGCTCTTGTACGTATTGTGTTGTTTTTGACAAACGGACGAAATTTAAGACCCCATTGAATCCAGCTGCCCCGGCTGCGGGTGCAGTGACTGCTCAAAGGACAAAGGACAATTTATGACAACATCCAACACCCCGATCTATGCTTCCCAGGCACGTCCCTGGCTGAAATTCTACGATCAGAAGTACATTGACCAGACCATGCCCGCCTGCACGGCGTTTGAGCTCGTCTGCCGGCAGAACAAGAACCGGCTGGGCGAGACCGCACTGGAATACTATGGCCGCAAGTTCACCTACGCTGATTTTATTGTCAACGTCAAAAAGACGGCAGCAGCCCTGCGGGCCGCGGGCCTGAAAAAGGGCGATATCGCCACGGTGGTCAGCGTGATGACCCCGGAGATCATCTTTGCGTTCTATGCCGCCGACATGATCGGCGCGACTCTGAACCTGGTGGATCCCCGTTACAGTGTGGAGGGCATCCGCGAGTACATTGAAGAGGTGGATTCCCACCTGCTGATCTGCCTGAATGTGGTGTATGAGCGCTGCCATCAGGCTGCCAAGCGCACCCATGTGGAGCATGTGGTGGTGCTCTCCCCGGCCGATTCCTTGCCGCTGCCTCTGGCGCTGGGCTACAAGGTCAAGAATCTCGACAAGAACAAGTATCACTCCAATGTCATCCACTGGAAGCAGTTCCTTGCTGCCGGGAAGGACGAGAGCATTGCCGCGGAGCCCTATGACCCGGAGCACGCCTGCGTGGTGGTGCACACCGGCGGCACCACTGGCTCCCCCAAGGGCGTGATGCTGACCGATAACAACTTCAACGGCATCGCCATGCAGTTCTCTGCCTGCGACACGCTGTTCTCCAAGGGCCAGTCCCTGCTGAACATCATGCCCCCCTTCATTGCCTACGGCTTTGCCTGCGGCGTACATCTGCCGCTGACGCTGGGCATCAAGGTGGTCATCATCCCCAACCTCGACCCCAATAAGCTGGGCAGCCTGATCTGGAAGTACAAGCCCGAACACATGTTCGGTGTGCCCTCCCACTACCAGCAGCTGGCTGTTGACCCCAAGCTGCAGAACAAGGATCTCTCCTTCATCCGCAACTATGCCGCGGGCGGCGATGCCATCGCCCGGGGTGCCGAGCAGACGGTCAACGACTTCCTGGCCGCTCACAACGTGGAATTCCCCATCGCCAAGGGCTACGGCATGACCGAGGCATCCTCTGCTGCCACCGCTGCTGCCGGCCGGAACAACAAGCCCGGCAGCGTGGGCCTGCCACTGGTCAACACGCTGGTGTCCGCCTTTGAGCCGGGCACCGACACGGAGCTGCCCATCGGCCAGCGGGGCGAGCTGTGCATCTCCGGCCCCGGCGTTATGAAGGGTTACTACAACAAGCCTGCCGAGACCGCCGCCATCCTGCGCACCCATGCAGATGGCCGGGTCTGGGTGCATACCGGTGACATCGGCTATCTGGACGAGGACGGCTTTGTCTATCTGGACAGCCGGATCAAGCGGCTCATCATCCGCCACGATGGCTTCAAGGTGTTCCCCTCCATGATCGAAAATGTGGTCAGCCAGCATCCCGCCGTGCATCAGTGCTCTGTGGTGGGCTGCGCCGACAAAGAGCATGTGCAGGGCCGCCTGCCTTTTGTCTATCTGGTGCTTGACCCTGCGGTTCCCGCCGCCAAGCGCAAGCAGATCATCAAGGAGCTGCGCCAGCTCTGCATCGAAGAGCTGCCCGAATATGTCCAGCCCGTGGGGTACAAGATCATCCCCGAAATGCCCCTGACACTGGCCGCTAAATTTGATTATCGCAAGCTGGAAGAAGAGATCACTCCCCGCGATTATTAAGCAGAATAATACACATTGGAAAGGATTCGTGACGACACCATGAAAAAGAAACTGATTGGCCTGGCCCTTTCGGCCGCCATGCTGTTCTCTGTCCTGAGCGTTCCGGCCTTTGCAGCCGCCCCGGAAGAGAGCGCAGACCCCGCTCCGGCCACTGAACAGACCGCCGCAGAGGAGGAGAACTGTTTCTTCACCTCCAGCAGCACCGAAGAAGAGAAGGAGCCCAACTCCATCACCTATGTTGCCCTGGGCGACAGCATCTGCGCCGGTATCGGCTTGACTACCGTTCAATATGCACATAACTTGATGGGCGTGGACGTTTCCTTCAACTTCAAGGGTTACCCCGAGGCCTGCTATGTGGGTCAGGTGGGCAAAAGCCTGAATCTCGACCGGGATCATGCCATCAACCTTGGCCTGCCCGGCGTGATGAGCAAGGATATGCTGGAGCTGGTCAAGACCGGCACCATGGCCGAGATGAACACCCTCTCCGGCTGCCAGTACAATTACCCCGAGTTTGTAGATTACATCAAAAGTGCCGATGTTATCTCCATCCAGCTGGGCTCCAATGATGCTTTTGTGCCCACCGTGGTCTCTTTTGGTGAGGCCACCAACTGGAAAAGTGAGGACCTGGCTTCCATCGTGCTCAGCGGCAACCTGCGCGGCAGCAGCAAGGAAACCGAGGACGCACTGAACGAGAGCCTGAAAAAGCTCAGCCTGACCCGCAGCGAGAAGGATGCCGTCTGGAACCTGTTCTTCTCTGGCATGAACAAGATCTGCGAGAACGCTTATCCTGAAAGCAGCAGCAACCTGCGCCAGATCGTGGCGACTGTCAAGGAACTGAACCCTGATGCTCAGATCCTGATCATCGGTGCCACCAACCCTGTGCCCCTGCTGCCCAGCTGGAGCAACTACTTCAGCAAGCTGAACAACTACGAAAAGCAGCTGGCCGATGTTTACGGTGCCACCTACGTTTCCATCCCCTTTGCTCAGACTGAGCTGGATGGCCACCCCACCGTCTCCGGCCACAAGTACATCGCCGACAAGATCGTCAAGGCAATCGAAGCCCAGCAGTAAAATGAAAGAGGAACAACCCTCTCAGTCAAAGCCTGCGGCTTTGCCAGCTCCCCCAAAAGGGGGAGCTTTTTTGATGCCGTAAAGTACAGCACCAAACCTCTCCCCTCGGGAGAGGTGGCATTGCGAGGCAATGACGGAGAGGGTCGTCCCTCTCGATGAAAAAATATTACTTTTCGTAACTCTGGGGCAGTTCGTTCTTGGGGTCCCGGTCCATCAGGGAGCGCACCGCCTCGGCGGCGCTCATGCCCTTGTTCACAACAGCGTTCACGGTCTGGACGATGGGCATTTCCACCTGATACTTGGCGGCAAGCTCCAGCGCGGCGGGCAGGGCGTTCATGCCCTCGACCACCATACCCACCTCCTTCACGGCCTGCTCCGGGGTCTCACCCTTGCCGATGAGGATGCCGACCCGGTTGTTGCGGCTGTGCATACTGGTGGCGGTCACGATCAGGTCACCGATGCCGGCCAGACCGGCAAAGGTATGGACATTGCAGCCCATGGCCACGCCCAGCCGGGCAAGCTCGGCAATGCCGCGGGTGATGAGGGCGGCACGGGCGTTGTCGCCATAGCCCAGGCCGTTGGAGATGCCCACGCCCAGCGCAATGACATTCTTCATGGCACCGCTGAGTTCCACGCCCTTGATGTCCTCATTGGTGTACACACGCATGACGTTGTTGGTGAACACCGTCTGCACGAATCTGGCCGCTTCCATATCCTTGCTGGCCGAAACGATGGTGGTGGGCAGGTCGATCGCCACCTCCTCAGCGTGGGTGGGACCGCTCAGGGCCACCAGACGCACCCCCTTGGGGCCGCCCTCTTTGCCCAGCTCATCGGCCAGGATCTCCGTCATGGTGAACAGGGTATCCTTTTCAATGCCCTTGGCAACGTCCACAATGATCTGACCGTCCGGCACAAAGGGCCGGGCCTTGGCGGCGGTGGAGCGCACGAACACCGACGGCACCGCGAACAGCAGGATCTCCTTGTCCGTGCACACCTCTTCCACGCTCTTGGTGAACTTCATCTCTGCCGGAATGGTCATGCCGGGCAGATTGGGGTGGACCCGGGTGGTGGAAAGGTTGTCGATCTCCTGTTCCAGCGCCGACCACACGGTCACGTCATTGCCGCTCACCGTCAGCATCCGCGCCAGAGCCATGCCCCAGGTGCCTGCACCCAGAATACCAATTTTATGCTTCATTGTGTTTTGTCCTCCGTATGCGCCGGGCTGCTTGTGTGCCCGGCCTGTTCCCCGCGCTTCCTGCACGGGGCCTGTCTGATTCCATTTTACACGAAACATCGTACCGCGTCAACTCCTTGCCAGTCTGCACAAAGTTAACCGGTGTTTTCTTTTGTTTTTGGCCAGAGTGAAAGATTTTCGCCAATGGATTGCACTTGTCGCCATTTCATGCTATAGTATTTTGGTAGGAATTGTAGGATATGCTCTTGACCTGAACCATAGTTTAAGGTGTATCCTAAAGATATTCCACCGTTTTTTATCAATAAGGAAGAAAAATATGTTTGAAGCACTTCTTACCAACCGCACGGTCAGCGTGCTGTGGGAGGCCCTGCCCCGCATCCTGACGGCAGGCTTGACCATGACCATTCCCCTGACCCTGATCTCCTTCAACCTTGCCATGGTCATTGCAGTGGCTGTTGCGCTGGTGCAGTACGCCAATGTTCCGGTGCTGCGCCAGATCGCCCGGTTTTACATCTGGGTCATCCGGGGCACGCCGCTGCTGGTGCAGCTGTTCATCATCTTCTACGGCCTGCCCAGCCTAGGCATCATGCTGGATGCTTTTCCGGCAGCCGTCATCGCCTTTGCTTTCAACGAGGGTGCCTACTGCGCCGAGACCATGCGCGGCGCGCTGGAAAGCGTGCCCCAGGGCCAGCTGGAGGCCGGTTCCTGCGTGGGCATGACCTGGTGGCAGATCATGCGCCGCATCGTTCTGCCGCAGGCCCTGCGCACCGCCGTGCCCTCCCTGTCCAACTCCCTCATCAGCATGATCAAGGACACCTCTCTGGCCTCCAACATCACGGTGGCAGAGTTGTTCATGGCAGGCCAGCGTGTGGCAGCCCGCACCTACATTTTCCTGCCCATCTACTGCGAGGTGGCTGTGGTCTACCTGCTGTTCTGCACCATCATCACCAAGCTGCAGGCGCTGGTGGAGCGGCAGCTGAACGCACACGGCTTCCAGTGAGAAAGGGGTGGACGGTATGGCCATGTTAGAGATCAAAGACATCCACAAAACATTTTACACCTATGATGACAAGCCCCGCTTCCACATCGGGCCTTTCCCGCGCGGCAATGCCCGCCGGGTGCGCAGCGCACTGCACGTCCTGAACGGCGTGGACCTGAATGTGGAAAAGGGAGATGTTGTTGCCATTCTGGGCCCTTCCGGCTCCGGCAAGACCACCCTGCTGCGTTGCCTGAACTTTCTGGAGACCGCTGACAGCGGCACTCTGGTGTTCGACGGCGAATCCTTCGATCTTGGCAGGATCTCCCGGGCCGACATTGCCCGCCTGCGCAAAAAAACGGCCTTTGTGTTCCAGAACTACAACCTGTTCCGGAACAAGACCGCCCTGCAGAATGTGACCGAGGGCCTGATCGTTGCCCGCAGGATGCCCAAAGAGCAGGCGGATGAGATCGGCAGACGGATGCTGGAAAAGGTCGGTCTGGCCGACCGGGCCGACTACTATCCCCGCCAGCTTTCCGGCGGACAGCAGCAGCGCGTTGCCATTGCCCGCGCCCTTGCCACCGACCCGGAGATCATTTACTTTGACGAGCCCACCAGTGCCCTTGACCCGGAGCTGACCGGCGAGGTGCTCTCGGTCATGCGGAAGCTGGCCGAAGAGGGCATGACCATGCTGGTGGTCACCCACGAGATGGGCTTTGCCCGCAACGTCTCCTCCAAGACGGTATTCATGGAGAACGGCGTGGTGGTGGAGCAGGCCCCTTCCCACGAATTCTTTGCCCACCCCCGCGAGGAGCGGACCCGGGAGTTCCTGCGGAAGATCGAGCACACAGCATAAGGATACAGCTTTTTCTATGAAAGGATCTTAACTATGAAGCGCAGAACTTTTATTTCGATGATGAGTGTCATGGCCGCCGCCGGCGTTCTGACCCTGTCCGGCTGCTCCAACAGCAGCACCTCCACCGCCGCAAGCTCCGGTGCATCCTCTGCTGCCGGTTCCTCTGCTGACCAGTTGGCTGCCATTCAGGCCAGTGGCAAGCTGATCGTGGCACTGGAGGGCGCATGGCAGCCCTGGAGCTACCATGACGAGAGCGACACTCTGGTGGGCTACGACGTAGAGGTGTCCCGCGCCATTGCCGAAAAGCTGGGCGTGGAGCCGGAGTACGTGGAGAGCGACTGGGACAGCCTGTTCGCCGGTCTGGACGCTGGACGCTTTGACATGGTCTGCAACGGCGTGGAGGTCACCGACGAGCGCGCCCTGACTTATGATTTCACCACCCCCTACGGTTACATCCACACCGCTCTGGCCGTCCGCAAGGACAACGACGAGATCAAGACCTTTGAGGACCTGAAGGGCAAGACCACTGCCAACAGCCTGGCTTCCACCTACATGGAGCTGGCTGAGAGCTACGGTGCCACCGTGCAGGGCATCGACACCCTGGAGGAGACCATCCAGCTGCTGACCGCAGGCCGCATTGATGCCACCCTGAATGCGGATGTCTCCTTCTACGATTACCTGAACGTCCATCCGGATGCCGACTTTAAGATCGTGGCCCAGACTGAGGATGCCTCTCACGTTGCCATCCCCCTGCGCAAGGGCGACAACAGCGCCACCCTGCTGGAAGCCGTCAACAACGCCATCGATGAGCTGCGCGCCGACGGCACCCTGAAGGAGCTGAGCGAGAAGTACTTCGGTCAGGATATCTCCTCCGAGAATTGATTTTTCCCTGAATACGCCAGGAGGGCGGCTGCCGATGCAGCCGCCCTCCTTTTGTTATGCGTGAAAATAATCATAGATGGTCTGTGCCAGCTGGGGGCCAACGCCGGGGGTATTTTCCAGCTGGTCGGGGGTGGCCTCCCGCACAGCACCCACGCTCTTGAACTGTGTCATCAGGGCCTTGGCCGTTTTGGGGCCCACGCCGGGCACCTCGGTCAGGGTGGAGGAATAGCTCTTCTTCCGCATCTGCTGCTTGCGGTAAGCATTGGCAAAGCGGTGGGTCTCGTCCTGGATGGCCGTGATAAAGGTGAATGTCCCCCGGTTCATATTGATGGCGATCTCCCGGCCCTCACTGTCCACGATGGCTCGGGTGCGGTGATGGTCATCCTTGACCATGCCGTAAAGGGGCACATCGGCCAGCGAAGTGCCTGCCAGTGCCTCCTTGGCCGCGCTGACCTGTCCCCGGCCGCCGTCCATCAGCAGCAGGTCCGGCTTCTGCCCGAAATAATTATCGCTGCCCTGCCCCTGTGCGGCCAGCGCGGCGTATTTCTCATACTCTGCCGCCCGCCGGGACACCGTCTCGGCCAGCGAAGCGTAGTCGTCCGTCCCCAGCACGGTCTTCATCCGGAACTTCCGATATCCGGCTTTGTAGGGCTTGCCATCCCGGAAGGTGACCATGCCGCAGACGCTGGTGCCATCGCCCCAGTTGGAGATATCGTAGCTCTCAATGGTGCGCGGCGGCTTGGAAAGCCCCAGCACCTGCGCCATCTCATCCAGCAGCTTTTCCTCACGGGCGTAGCGGCCGCTCTCCCGGGCCAGCCGTTCCACCGCGTTGGTGTGGGCCATCTCCACCAGATGGGCCTTATCGCCCCGCTGGGGCACATAGAGCTGCACCTCATTGCCCCGCTTTTCGTTCAAGGCCTGTTGCAGCGCTTCGCTGTCCGGCGGCAGCTCGTCCACGGCAATGATCTTTGGGATCTGCTCATCATCCAGGTAGTACCGGGGCAGAAACTCCTCCCGCACGGCAGCAATATCCGCCGTATCGTGGAAAAGGAACTCCCGCTTATCGGTCAGCCGCCCCTCCCGGAAGCGCAGGACTGCCGCGCAGACACTGCTGGGGGTACCGGCCAGCGCCACCACATCCATCTCCACCTCCGGGTCCACCACGACCTTCTGGCCCGCTGTCACCTTGGTGATGGCGTTGATCTGGTCCCGGAGGAGGGCCGCTGTCTCAAATTCCAGCCGGTCAGAGGCTTCCAGCATCCGCTCGTTCAGGGTCTTGAGAATGTCCTTTTTGCCGTACCGGATCAGATGCACCGCGTTTTTCACGGCCTGATTGTAGTCCTCGCAGCTGATCTTGCCGCTGCACACGGCCATGCACTTGCCGATATGGGCATTCAGGCAGGGCCGCCCCTTGCCGATATCCTGGGGGAACCGCTTGCTGCACCGGGGCAGCAAAAAGGCATCCAGCGCAGTCTCGGCCATCTGCCGGGCCGCAAAGGATGAGGTATAGGGGCCGATGTATTCGGCATCGTCCTCCTCCTTTTGCAGCACGAAGGAAAGGCGGGGCCAGGCTTCCCGGGTCACCTTGATATAGCTGTAACCCTTGTCATCCTTCAGCAGGATATTGTATTTGGGGGTGTGCGCCTTGATCTGGCTGGCTTCCAGCACCAGCGCCTCGAACTCGCTCTGGCAGACGATAACATCAAACGCATAGGCGTGGGCGATCATCTGGCTGACCTTGTTGTCGTGGGGCACCCCCTCGCGGAAATACTGGCTCACCCGGATGCGCAAGCGCTTGGCTTTGCCGATATAAATGATGGTATCGCTTTTGTCCCGGATGATATACACACCGGGCAAAAGCGGCAGCATACAGGCTTTCTGATACAGTTCTGCTTTGGTCATGGCAGCTCCTTGGTAAAACAAAAAGCGGCAGGAAAAACATCCCGCCGCCTCAAAAATCAAAGGCTCGAATTACTCTGCAAAGCCAGACTCGACCAGCTTGATCAGGCCATCAACAGCAGCCTGCTCGTCTGCGCCGTCAGCGATGATGCGGATGGTGGTGCCGCCCACGATGCCCAGAGACAGAACGCCCAGCAGGCTCTTAGCGTTCACGCGGCGCTCTTCCTTCTCGACCCAGATGGAAGACTTGAACTCGTTAGCCTTCTGGATAAAGAAGGTAGCCGGACGAGCGTGCAGACCAACCTGATTTTCAACGGTAACTTCTTTGACGTACATAGTAAAACGCTCCTATCTATTATCGTTCTCGGGAATTCGATTTGTTTCTTGCCTGTTGCGTTGTACCTATTTTAGCGCAAGCCGAAACCAATGTACAGCCCCAGAACGCATTTTTGGCGGTTTTCCCAATGATGAGGGGGGTCTTTTTCACCTTTTATACAAAGATAACAAAATTATTCCCCCAGTGTTGGCCGGGTAATACAAAAGTTTTCAACATTTTTTCGACCTTCGACAGTTTCCCGGCCCGTTCGACCCTGTTTTCAGCCCTGATAGCGCATTTCCAGCACCTGACTGGGGCGCACCACCAGCGGGTCTTTGGCCGGGTCGAATTTCTCCTTTGCGCCCACTACCTGCCAGCCCATGCGGCAGTAAAGGGCCAGTGCCCGGGTGTTGGTGTTCAGCACCGTAAGCACCGGGTGCTCATGCTCCGGCAGCTTCTTCCGGGCGAAATCCAACATCTTCTGGCCGATGCCCCTGCCCCGGGCGCTCTCCGTCACAAAAAGGTGCTCCACCTGCCCGGTCTTATGGTGTACGCTGACCGTGGCATCCGGCACATCCTTGGTATAGTGGAGGTAGCAGACCCAGCCTTCCTGCTTTTCCTGCTGCAGCTGCGGCAGGAACATCTCCGGGGTCAGGGCATCCAGCGCTTCCTGCACCCAGCCCCCGGCACAAATGCTCCGGCGGCCCTCCGCAAACAGCTTTGCGGCAGCCTCCATCTGCTCGGCGGTCTTGACCAGCCGGACATTCTCGCCCCGCTTCCACTTGGGGATCTCGGTCAGGGGATGGGTCTCACACCACTGCTCGTAGAGCTCCGGGCGGCGCAGACGGGTGCGCTCCCGGCTCTGCTGCCCCCGCCAGGCATCGATCTTCTGGTGGTTGCCCTCCAGCAGGACAGGCGGCACAGCACGGCCCTCCCAGACCTCGGGCCGGGTGTACTGGGGGTACTCCAGCAGGCCGTCCCAGTAGCTCTCCTCCTCGTAGCCCTTCTGCTCAGCCAGAACGCCGGGTTTCAGGCGGAGGACGCTGTCTGCCACCACCAGGCTGGCCAGCTCGCCGCCGGTGAGGATATAATCGCCGATGGAGATCTCCTCGTCCGCAAAGGCATCGATCACGCGCTCATCAATGCCCTCGTAGTGGCCGCAGACCAGGGTCAGGTTGTCGTACTGGGCCAGCCGCCGGGCGTGCTCCTCGGTATAGCGCTGCCCACCTGCCGTCAGGAATACTATATGCGGCGCAGGCCGTCCCTGTTCCTGCACTTCCTTCTGGACTGCCCGCAGGCAGTCGGCAATGGGCTGGGCATAGAGCACCATGCCGCAGCCGCCGCCATAGGGATAGTCGTCGGTCTGCTTCTGCTTATTCAGGGTGTAGTCCCGGATCTGGTGGCAGTGGGTCTCAATATATCCCTTTTTGGCAGCGCGGCCGATGATGCTGGAATCCAGCACCTGCTGGCACATCTCCGGAAAAAGGGTCACGATGTCCACACGCATCCCCATGGCTCACTCCTCCTCCCGCTCACTGTCAAAATCGTCATCCAGCAGGCCCGGGATGGGGGTGACAAGGAGATAGCCCTCCGGCGGGTTGCGCTCTTTCAAAAAGGCATCCACCCCGGGGAACATATATTCCTTGCCGCTGGGGGCCTTAACGGTGTAGATATCCTGTGCGCCGGGGTGGTCCACGCTGGTCACCACGCCGTACACCTTGCCGGTATCGGCATCCCGCACTTCGCACCCGATGAGGTCGGCCACATACCACTTGCCCGCAGGCAGGGTGGCATCATCACGGTCAAAGTAGAACACCTGCCCCCGCAGGGCACGGGCGGCATCCATGTCGCTGACCCCTTCCAGCTGGAGCAGGGCCATCTGCCCCTGGGGGCGGATGGAGGTGATCTTGTAGCACCTGCCGCCCTGGGGGGTGGTGTACAGGCGGCCCACCTTTTTCAGAAAGGCCACGCCGTCACACCACAGCTCCAGCTTCATCTCGCCGCGCACACCGTGGGTGGTCACCACCTTGCCGGCTTCCAAGTATTTCTGCATTGCTTTTACTCCTTTAGCATCCTCACCCTCTCCGTCATTGCTACGCAATGCCACCTCTCCCGAGGGGAGAGGCCTTGGCAGTCACCACAAAGTTTCTGGTTTTGCCAAGGGCTCCCCCTTTGGGGGAGCTGGACGCGAAGCGGCCTGAGAGGGCGAGCTGCCTAATAAATACAAAAAGGCCCCTTGCCTTGCGGCAAAGGGCCCGTAGGGTGCTCAGTCGATCTCAACAAGGACCTTTTCATCGACCCGCACAGCAGCCGCGCGCATCACCACACGAATGGCTTTTGCGATCCGGCCCTGCTTGCCGATGACACGGCCCATATCTCCCTCTGCCACACTCAGGTGGTAGACGATGGTGCCGTCCTCGCGGGGCTCGTCCACCGTGACCTTGACGGCTTCCTTGTCCTCCACGAGACCGCGGGCAACTGCCAGCAACAGCTCCTGCATGAGTCAGCCCTCCTACTTACAGAATGTTGGACTTCTTCAGCAGAACGCGGACGGTATCGGTGGGCTGTGCGCCGTTGGCGATCCAAGCCTTGGCCTTCTCAGCGTCGATCTTCACCTCAGAGGGCTCCTGGTTGGGATCGTAGGTGCCGATCTCCTCGATGAAACGGCCGTCGCGGGGGAAGCGGCTGTCAGCAACAACAACACGATAGAAGGGAGCCTTCTTAGCGCCAACGCGGCGCAGACGAATCTTAACTGCCATGGTAAATATCCTCCAAAAATGTTTGTGCCCCGTTTGGGGTTTGATTAAATCTATCTGTACAACCCCTGCGGGGTGTATACCATTGTTATTTGAAGCCGCGGAAGGCATTGGGGTTGCCCATCATGCCGCCCAGGCGGCGGGCAAAGCCCTTGGGGCTCTTCTTGAACTGCTTCATCATCTTCTGCATCATCTCAAACTGCTTGAGCAGCTTGTTGACATCCTCCACCCGGGTGCCGCTGCCCGCTGCAATGCGGCGCTTGCGCTTGGGGTTGATGATGGAGGGCTTTTCACGCTCTTCCTTGGTCATGGAATAGATCATGGCCTCGATGCGGTCAAAGGCTTTTTCGTCGATCTGGCTGGCATCAATGCCGGACATGCCGGGCATCATGCTCAGCATGGCACCTGCACCGCCCATCTTGCGGATCTGCGCAAACTGGGCCAGCATGTCGTTCATATCGAACTTGTTTTCCATCATCCGCCGGGCGGTCTCTTCTGCGGCCTTTTCATCGGCGGCATCCTGCGCCTTCTCAATGAGGCTCAGCACATCGCCCATGCCCAGGATGCGGCTGGCCATGCGGGAGGGATGGAACACTTCCAGATCGTCCAGCTTTTCGCCGGTGCCCTGGAACTTGATGGGCTTGCCGGTGACGCTCAGCACCGAAAGTGCCGCGCCGCCGCGGGTATCACCATCGGTCTTGGTCAGGATGATGCCGTCGATGCCCACCGTCTCGTTGAAGGTCTTGGCAACATTCACAGCGTCCTGACCTGCCATGGCATCCACCACCAGCAGCGTCTCGTCCACGGGGACAGCTTCCTTGATCTGCACGAGCTCCTGCATCAGGACCTCGTCGATCTGCAGACGGCCGGCGGTATCCAGGATCACGATGTCGTTGCCGTAATCCCTGGCGTGGGCCAGCGCCTTGCGGGCGATCTCCGGGGGCTTGGCACCCGGCAGCGTGAACACGGGTGCACCTGCCTGCCCGCCCACCACCTGCAGCTGGTCAATGGCGGCGGGGCGGTAGATATCGCAGGCCACCAGCATGGGGCGGCGGCCCTGCTTGATGAAGTATTTGGCAAGCTTGGCTGCGTGGGTCGTTTTACCGTTGCCCTGCAGGCCGCAGAGCATGATGATGGTCTGACCCTTGTTCTTGACGATCAGGCGGGGGGCTTCCTCGCCGCCCATCAGGGCAACGAGCTCCTCGTTGACGATCTTGACCACCTGCTGGGCGGGGGTCAGGCTCTCCATGACCTCCTGACCCATGGCACGCTCGGAGACCTTGGCACAGAAATCCTTGGCAACCTTGTAGTTGACATCGGCTTCCAGCAGGGCCATCCGCACCTCGCGCATGGCGGCTTTGATGTCGGCCTCGGTCAGCTTGCCGTGGCCGCGCAGCTTTTTGAACACACCGGCAAGGCGGTCGGTCAAAGATTCAAATGCCATGTTCGGTGCTCCTCTCAAAATAGTAATGGTGTCAGCTCTCGTTGACTTCGTCGATGGAGCGGATCAGCCCCAGCATCTTGTTCAGCGTCGCTGCATACTCAGTGGTGGTGAGCCTGGCATAAGGGCCGGTGCACTCGAACCGCGCGTCAATGACCAGCTGTTCCAGCTCCTCCAGCTTTTCCTGCACCCGGCGGTAGCGGCCTGCAAAGCCGACCTTGGCTTCCAGCTCTTTCAGAGTGGTCTCGCCATGCTTGATGGCATCCCGTGCGCCCTGACGGGTGATCCCGAAGTTTTCCCCGATTTCACTGAGGGAGAGGTCGTCGTTGTAATACTGGTTCAGCATCTCGCGCTGCTTGGGCGTGAGCACCTCGCCATAAAAATCGAGCAGATAGCCCATTTCAAAGTCTTTTGCCATGATGCGTTCTGCCCTGACCTCCGTTTGTTGTAAAGTTCATTTGCTTTACATACGGAGTATAGCAGACATTCTTTTCCTTGTCAAGGCTTTTTTCCATCACTCTGCTGATTTTTCGGCAGTTTTTTCTCCATTTTGTCCAATTGCGGCTTGACGCTGGGCACAGGATGCGCTACCTTATAGATATTAAACCTCTCAGTCTAGGCCTGATGGCTTTGCCAGCTCCCCTAACAGGGGAGCCCTTGGCATGGCAGACAGTTCTGTGCTGACTGCTCAGGTTTGCGTAAGGGAGGAATTTCGTGGCAATCTATCCAAACATCTACCAGACCCTGGTCCCCTGTCCGATCGTGGAGCTGCGGGGCTATCTTGCCGCCTGCGGGCTCAAAGGGCGGCTGTATGCTTACCTTGATTATAATGGGCCCACCGGCACGTCCCGCGATTCGGTGGCCGAGGGGATGCTGGCCCTTGCGGCGGAAAAGCACAAGCTGCTCCCGGGCCAGCCCATCATTGAAGCGGCCTCCGGCTCCTTTGCCATGGCGCTGGCCCTTGCCGGGCGGACGGCGGGACACCCTGTGGTTCTGACCATGCCGGAGGATGCCCCGGCCCTGCGGCAGGAATACCTGCTCCGGCTGGGGGCACAGATCCTGCATTCCCCCGCACAGCGGGGCCTTGCGGGGGCCCGGGCGCTGGCAGAGACCACCGCCGCCGAAAAGGGCTGGTACTATATGAACTGGCTCGCCAACGACGATAACCCCGAATACCATCGCCGGGTGACCGGCCCCGCCATCGTGCAGGCCATCTCCCGGGAGGGCCGCAGTCTCGTGGACACCATCACGGTCGGCGTGGGCAGCGCGGGCACCATCACCGGCGTAGGCGAGACCATCAAGGCCTGGACCAACGATGTCCGCATCGTGGCCGTGGAGCCCTTTGAGAATCAGGCTCTGGGCGGCGGCTTCACCGGCGGGCACGGCATCCCGGATATCGGCTACGGCATCGTGCCGGGCAATTACAACGCCTATGTTGTGGATAATGTAGCCGCCGTTACCAGCACCGATGCCAACCGCGCTGCACAGCGGGTCCTCGCCACCGATGCCATTCCCGCCTCCCCTGCCGCCGGTGCAGCCCTCCACGCCGCCGCACAGCTGATTGCCACCGGCACCAGCCGCTCGGCGCTGGCTATCTTCAGCGGACGGCAGGCATTTAATCTATAAAGAAAAGAGAGTTCCAAATGACCAAGGATATGACGACCGGCCCGATCACACCGCTGCTGGTCAATTTCACCATTCCCCTTGTGCTGGGCAACCTGTTTCAGCTGACCTATAACGCCGTAGACAGCATCATTGTCGGCAAATTCGTGGGCGAGGATGCCCTTGCCGCCGTGGGCACCTCCAACCCGCTGATGACGCTGGCGATTTTGTTCATCAACGGTGTCTGCCTGGGTGCAGGCATCCTTGTCAGCCTGGCGTTCGGGGCAGGCAACACCGAGCTGGTGGAGCGTCAGGTCTCCACCACCGCCATTGCAGGCTCCGTCTTTTCTCTGGTGTTCTCGCTGACCTGTGTGATTTTGGCAAATCCGCTGCTCCGTCTGCTGCAGGTGCCGGAAGAGATCCTTCCCATCGCTGTGAACTACCTGCGCATCGTGTTCGGCGGGCTGCTGTTCACCTTCTTCTATAATTTCCTCGCCGCCACCATGCGCGCGCTGGGCGACAGCAAAAGCGCGCTGTACTTCCTGATGATCAGTTCGGTGCTGAACATCGGCGGCGACCTGTTCTTTGTTGAGGTGCTGAATTGGGGCTCCGAGGGCTGTGCCCTTTCCACCGTGCTGAGCGAAGCGCTCTGCTGCGTGTTCTGCCTGATCTATATCCGCTGGAAGGTCCCTGTGTTGCAGCTGGGCAGGCGCTGGTTCATTTTTGACTCCTCGCTGCTGAAAAAGACCATCAGCTACGGCTGGACCAGCGCCATGCAGCAGGCCACCGTTCAGCTGGGCAAGATCGCCATTCAGGCCATCGTGAACACCATGGGGGTCAACGCCATGGCAGCCTTTGCCGCCGCAGGCCGCATCGATGACTTTGCCTATGTGCCCCAGCAGAACATCGGCCATGCCACCACCACCCTGATGGCCCAGAACCGCGGTGCAAGCAAAAAAGAGCGTGTCCGCGCCAGCTTCTTCTGCGGCCTGAAGCTGGAGTTCCTCTACGCCATTTTTATCACCGCTGTCTGCTTCTTCTTTGCCGAGCCCATCATCCGGCTCTTCGTCACCGATGCCGCCGTGGTACATCTGGGAGTGCGCTTTTTGAAGCTGGTCTCCCTGTTCTACCTGATGCCCTCGCTGACCAACGGCATCCAGGGCGGCTTCCGCGGCCTGGGCGACCTTAAGATCACCCTGAACAGCAGCACGCTCAACATGGCAGGCCGTGTGGCGGCCGCTGCCGTCTTTGTGCTGCTGATGAAAATGGATATCGAGGCCCTGCCGTACAGCTATGTTGTGGGCTGGATCCTCATGCTGGTCTATGAAGCCCCCATGATGGTGAAGTATCTGCGGAAGGGCGAACTGTAAGCCTGACACCGCCCCGGGCAGACTCGTGCTCTCACTCTGCCCGCTCGATCTCCCGGTACAGCCAGTCCAGTGCATCAGAGATGCCGCCCAGCTGATCGATGAGCTTCTCCTTTACGGCCTTTTTGCCGTCCAGCATGGTGCCCACGTCCATCACCAGCTCACCGGTGCGGAGCATCAGCTCCGAGTAGCGCGCTGCCGTAATGCCGCTGTGGCCCGCCACAAAGCCGGTGATGCGCTCCTGCATCTGCTCGAACCACCGCATGGTCTGGGGCACGCCCAAAATCATGCCAGAGTGGCGGACCGGGTGCACCGTCATGGTCGCCGTGGGCACGATAAAGCTGCGCCGGGCGCTGACTGCCAGCGGGATGCCGATGGAGTGGCCCCCGCCCAGCACGACCGTGGCACTGGGCTTTGAGATGCTGGCAATGAGTTCTGCCAGCGCCAACCCGGCCTCCACGTCCCCGCCCACAGTATTGATGAGCACCAGCAGGCCCTCCACAGCGGGGTCCTCCTGCACTGCCACCAGCTGCGGGATCACATGCTCATACTTGGTGGTCTTCTGGCCCTGCGGGGCCTCCACATGGCCCTCGATCTGGCCGATCACGGTCAGGCAGTGGATGGCATGGGGGCCGCGGGTGCGCCACACCGTGCCCAGATCTTCCAGCTGCTCTTTCTCCAGCCGCTGCTGTTCGGTGGTTTCCTTTTCATATTCCGGCATGTTGGCTCCTCCTCAGGGTGTTTTTTTCAGTGTTCCCGGGGATCGAAGCAATATGCGGCGGCTAAGATTTCTTTACTTTGAAAAAAATTGGCCCAGAGGATTTGACATTCTGTCTCATTGCAGTATACTTTATACTAAGAATAAGATTGACAAGTATATATCATTATTGTTCAGAAACTGTCTTAATCGCCGGTGCACCTTGCAGGGTGCAAAGAGACCGGCATTCCCTTTGGATGAAAGGAGAACCATTTCCATGAACAATCCCGGCAAAGCTTCCCTTCCGGTGATCAAGCGCCTGCCCAAGTACTACCGCTACCTGCGGACGCTGAAGAACGACGGCATCACCAGCATCTCCTCCCGCGAGCTGGCCGCCCAGATGGGCACCACGGCCTCTCAGGTGCGGCAGGATTTCAACTGCATCGGCGACGTGAACGGCCGCCAGGGCATCGGCTACTCGGTGGAGAACCTGCTTTCCATCCTGGAGCATCTGCTGTTCGGCAACGGTGACCTGCTGCCCACCATCCTCATCGGCTGCGGCCGGTTGGGCAAGGCAGTCAGCCGCTTCATCACCACCGACACCAACGGCTACAAGCTGATCGCCGCCTTTGACAATTCCCCCAGCGAGGTGGGCAAAGAGATCAACGGCATCCAGATCTTACACGTTGACGAGCTGGAGGCCTTCTGCGCAGAGCATAAGCCTGAGGTGGCTGTGTTCTGTGTGCCCCGCAGCGGTGCGGAGGAGCTCAGCGGCCGGCTGGTCGAGCTGGGCATCAAAGGCTTCTGGAACTTCTCCCACTATGACCTGTCGGTGCCCTACCCCGAAGTGGTGGTGGAGAACGTCCACCTGGGCGACAGCCTGATGAGCCTGGGTTACCGCCTGCGCAATCAGGACTGATCTAACATCTATTCATAACATATCACAGAAAACAGGCAGCCCTCTCCCCCCGAACGAGCAGAGAGGGTTGCCTTTTTATGAGGAGAGCAACTATGGCGAAGCTATACTTCCGATACGGTGCCATGAACAGCGGCAAAAGCACCGCGCTGATGCAGGTGGCCCACAACTACGAAGAGCAGGGGATGCGGGTGCTGATCCTGAAGCCCCAGGTGGACACCAAGGGCGGCGGCGAGCTGGTCAGCCGCCTGGGCGTGCGCCGCAGGGCCGACCTGCTCATCCCGCCCGAGGTGGATGTGTTCGAGGCCGTGCGCGCCGCTTCTGCCGGGGAACAGCCGCTGGCCTGTGTTCTCTGCGACGAGAGCCAGTTCTTTACCCCGGCACAGGCCGAGCAGCTGTTCATGGTCACGGTAGACCTGAACATCCCGGTCATCTGCTACGGCCTGCGGTCAGACTTCTCCCTCAAGGGCTTCCCCGGCTCCACCCGTCTGCTGGAGCTGGCCCACACCATTGAGGAGATGAAGACCATCTGCACCTGCGGGCGCAAGGCCACCTGCAACTGCCGCAGGGTCAATGGGGAGTTCGTCTTTGAGGGCGAGCAGGTCGCCATCGATCTGGAAAACGATGTGCAGTACGTCAGCATGTGCCCCCAGTGCTATTTCAAGGCACGGCGGGCGTTTTACGCCAAACGGAACGCACAGTAAGTGTCGATCTCCGGCAGGCACAGGAGCCCTCTCCTGCGTGAGATCCCAGATCTCCCAAAAGATTTTTACAGTTTTCAGAGCGCTGCCCAGCCGGGCAGCGCTCTTTTTTGCTCGTCCTCTTTTGAAGTGATATATCAGTTGTATCCCACTGCGAACGTTTTTTGCGCAATTGATATATCAGTTTATAAAATAGCGATATCGTCACTTTTTTCACACGTTGTATACAACATTATACCGTCAATTTCGCAACAAGTTACAATACTATTGCAATTTTAGAGGTTCTGCTACACTCTCTCGGCCCGTTTCTATGCAATCTATCCAATTATGCAGATTGCATATTTTTTCGCTCCAAGTTTATTCATTTCGGCAATGCCGTCAAATCGCTGCAAATCACGAGAGCAATATTTGTTCGTTTTTTGTCCGTATCACTTCAATTTACATCTTTCTTTTTCCCATCCCTTTTGTTATCATATTTGTATACAACGAGCCTTGTGCAGAAAGGCCCGCTCGATGTTTTTTGATTTATTAGGAGGAGAACAACAATGAGCAAGGCAATTTCCCGTCGTGATTTCCTGAAGGTCACCGGTGCTGTTGGTGCAGCTGGTCTGCTGGCTGCCTGCGGCGGCAATGGCGGCGCTGCTTCCAGCACCGCTTCTTCCGCAGCCGAGGCTGCTTCTGTGGCTGGCCTGAGCAGCGATCCCGTTACCCTGACCATGAGCTGGTGGGGCGGCGAGTCCCGCCACAACGCTTATCAGGAGGCCCTGAAGGCTTTCTCTGCTGAGCACACCACCATCACCGTCAACCCCACCTTCGCTGCATGGTCCGGCTGGGAGGACACCATGTCCACCAAGTTTGCAGGCGGCGTGGCTGAGGATGTCTGCCAGATCAACTGGAACTGGCTGTACAACTACTCCGGCAACGGCCAGACCTTCCTGGATCTGAACAGCGTCACCGATTACCTGGATATGTCCCAGTGGGACGACGCAAAGCTGGGTGCCTGCAACGTTGCAAATGCACAGCAGTGCGTGCCCATCTCCATGACCGGCCGTATCTTCTACTGGAACATGACCACCTTTAACAAGGCTGGCATCACCGAGGTTCCCGCCACTGAGGATGACCTGTTTGCAGCAGGCAAGGCTTTCCAGGAGAAGTTGGGCGATGATTACTATCCCCTGCACCTGGGCGCATACGACCGTATGATCCTGATGGTGTTCTACCTCGAGTCCAAGTACGGCAAGGACTGGGCAGATCCCACCACCTCTACCCTGAACTACACCGCTGACGAGATCGCCGAGGGCATCGACTTCATCAAGAGCCTGGTCGACGGCCACGTCATCATGCCGCTGCCCACCTACTACGGTGCAAACGGCGACGGTGCTACCCACCAGTCCAACGAGTGGATCACCGGCAAGATCGCCGGCATCTTCGAGTGGGATTCCGCTGCTTCCAAGTACCAGGACGCTCTGGACGAGGAGAACAAGCCCGGCTTCACCGTTGGTGAGGAGATCAAGTTCGGCGATTACAACGGCGGCTTCTCCAAGGTCTCCATGGGCATGGCCATCACCAAGACCTGCAAGAACCCCGCTGAGGCTGCTACCCTGATCGAGTACCTGTGGAACGGCGACGGCGCTGCCATCATGGGTTCCGAGTGCGGCATCCCCGCTTCCAAGGCTGGTCTGGCTACCGCTCAGGCTGCCGGTAAGATCAACGAGCTGGTCGCTGAGGCAAACGGCAAGGTCATGAGCTTTGTTTCCTGCCAGCTGGATCCCCTGTTCGAGTCTTCCGATTTGAAGGCTACCGGCACCGGCACCTATCAGGAAGTGTTCGATACCGTTGACTACGACAACAAGAGCGGCGCAGATGTTGTTGACGTTCTGCTGGACGGCATGTCTGCTGTTGGCTACACTGTCTGATCTTCTTTGCTGACCTGAGTCAAATTACATATCAGGGGCATCGTCCACCCGTAGGCCCGATGCCCCTTTTTTCTCAGGCACAGGTTACAATTTTCTGACAAATCTGTTGCCAAAGTGTGACATAAGGTTTGTTGCACTGATTTTCACCAAAGGAGGATCCCCGGATGAAAGAAAGCAAAGCGCCCTCTCTCGGGCGTACCCCCGCACAGAAGTTCCTGGATAAGTGGCAGGGTCTGATCTACCTGATCCCCTGGATCATCGGCTTTATCGTGTTCAAGGCCATCCCCTTCGGTCAGTCGCTGTATTACAGTTTCACCGACATGAACTTCTTCAATGGCATCCACCAGTACGGCGTGATGAACTACGTCACCGCCTTCTCTGATGCCAAGGTCACCAAGGCTCTGGTCACCACCTTCAAGTACGCCTTCATCACCGTGCCCCTGAAGCTGATCTTTGCTCTGTTCATCGCATACATCCTGAACTTCAAGATCGCCTGCGTGAACCTGTTCCGTACCGTTTACTACATCCCGTCCATTCTGGGTGGCTCCGTTGCCATCGCCGTGCTGTGGAAGGCTGTTTTCCGTGATGATGGTCTGGTCAACACCATCATCCGCGCCATCACCTTCGGCCACGCACAGGGCCCCTCCTGGCTGAGCGACCCCAACTATGCGCTGTGGATCATCTGCTTCCTGCGCATCTGGCAGTTCGGCTCCGCCATGGTGCTGTTCCTGGCCGCCCTGAAGGGCGTGCCTGCAGACCTGTACGAGGCTGCCACCATCGATGGTGCCGGTAAGTGGAAGCAGTTCTTCTCCATCACTGTTCCCATGATCACCCCCATCATCTTCTACAACCTGGTCACTCAGATCTGCCAGGCTTTCCAGGAGTTCAACGGCCCCTTCATCATCACCAACGGCGGCCCGCGCAACTCCACCACCCTGATCTCCATTCTGGTTTACAACTACGCCTTCAAGTCCAACCAGATGGGCATGGCTTCCGCTCTGGCCTGGATCATGTTCGTGATCGTCTGCATCCTCACGATCATCGCCTTCACCAGCCAGAAGAAGTGGGTCTACTACTCGGATGAAAGGTAAGGTGTGACAGTATGGGAATGAAAGCATCCAACGCCATTGCGACGTTTTTTAAGTATCTTGTCCTGATCCTGGTGGGCCTGATCATGATCTATCCCCTGCTGTGGATGGTCAGCGCTACCTTTAAGGACAACAGCGAGATCTTTGCAGGCATCGGCCTGTGGATCAAGAACCCCACCCTGGAGGGCTACAAGAACGCGCTGAACAACTTCGGCGGTTCCATCAACATCCTGCAGGCCATGCTGAACACTTATTCTTATGTTCTGCCCAAGGTCATCTGCACGGTGGTCTCCTCCTGCATTGCAGCCTACGGCTTTGGCCGTTTCGACTTCCCGGGCCGGAAGATCCTGTTCAGCATCATGCTGGCCACCCTGTTCCTGCCTCAGGTCGTTCTGAACGTTCCTCAGTTCCTGCTATACACCAAGTTCGGCTGGGTCAACAGCCCGTTCTATCTGGCCATCTGGGTCCACACTGCATTTGCAACTGAGACCTACTTTGTTTACCAGCTGGTGCAGTTCATGCGCAATGTCCCGCGCGATCTGGACGAGGCTGCCGCCATTGATGGCTGCAACTCCTTCCAGACCCTGTACAAGGTCATTGTCCCCATGCTGATGCCCGCTCTGGTGTCCTGCGCACTGTTCCAGTTCATGTGGAGCTGCAACGACTTCATGGGCCCCCTGCTTTACGTGCAGACCCCTGCAAAGTACCCCATGTCCCTGTTCGTCAAGCTGTCCATGGACGGTGATACCGGCTTTGCCTGGAACCGTATCCTGGCCCTGTCCCTGATCTCCATCCTGCCGCAGCTGATTGTTTTCTTCTGTGCACAGGATCAGTTCGTCGAAGGTATCTCCGCCGGTGCTGTCAAGGGCTAAGCACCCCCTCTGCGGACAGAACCATTGACTTTCGATGAATAAGCAACGCCCCCTGTGCGCAGCACAGGGGGCGTTGCTCTTATCCGCGGTGACTTTTGCGGTATTGCAGCGGCCCCGTTCCCATCGTCTCGCGGAACACGCGGCGGAAATGGGCGGCGGAGGCAAAGCCGGTCTGCTCGGCCACAGCGCTGATGTTCAGGTCGGTGCTCTCCAGCAGGCGCTGGGCAGCCTCAATGCGGCGGCCATTGATGTAATCCACAATGGACTGGCCCGTGACCCGCCGGAACAGCCGACTCAGGTAATAGGGCGACAGGTAGAACCGCGCAGCCACATCTGTCAGGGAAAATTTCTGCTGGTAGTTGGCTGCAAGGTAAGCGCAGATCTGCTCCACCGTCTCGTTGCGGGGGCGGATGTCCTGCTTTTCACTGCGGCACTCCTGCTCCACATAGTGCAGGATGAGGGCCAGATAGATCATACCGGGGCTTTCCGGCTCGCTCTCGGCGCTTTGCATCATGCCCAACAGGGTGCGCAGGCGGCCTGACCACTGCACCGGGCCGTACAGGGCCGTTTGTTCTCCCGGCTCAAACAGCGCCATGAAATCCCGCTGCATCAGGTTCTTGAGCACCGGGAGAACGCCCGCCGGAAACCGGCAGCCGATGAGCTCAGGGGCAATGTGGCCCGCCTGCTGCAGCAGGCCCCCGCCGGGGCCCAGCAGCAACACACAGCCCGGGTTCACCAGCAGGCTCTCGCCGCCCCGCACCAGCGTAAAGCTGCCGCCGGACACCAGAATGATCCGGCAGATTTCCTCCTCCTCAGCCAGCTCATACTGGCCGGTCTGGAACCGCAGCGCCTTTGCCGTTACCCGGCCGCTCCATTTTTCCCGTTCCGCTTTCATCCGCACACCCCATTCAACAGTTTCTTTTCCTCAGTGTACCATGCCCGCCACCTGCGGGCAACCCATAAATCTTTCAACATCCAAGGAGGCATCCTGTTTATGAAGCTTTCCCTGATCCGTTCCATGACCCGCAGTGCCGTGTTCGAGCTGGAAAACGGCCTGTGCTATCGTCCGGCGCATCCCTTCACCGTTCAGCTGAACGGTGAGACCGTTTACACCGCCTGCGAGACCAACGTGTTCTCCCTGTTCAGCCTGCTGCCCGGCACCCCCTACACGGTTGCCGTACAGGCTGAGGGCGAGACCCTGACCCTCGATTTCACCACCGAGACCGAGACCTTCTTTGTGGACGCATCCCGCTACGGCCTGGTGGCCGATGGCACCACCGACAACACCGGCAAGCTGCAGGCCGCCCTTTCCACCTGCCCCAAGGGCGGCACGGTCTATGTGCCTGCCGGGCGCTACCGCACCTCCAGCCTGTTTATGAAGAGCTGCACCACCCTCTACCTGGAAAAGGGCGCTGTGCTGCTGGGCGACAACGACCGCACCCACTACCCCATCCTGCCCGGTGTCATCCCCAGTGAGAACGAGGTGGATGAATATTATCTGACCGGCTGGGAGGGCAACCCGCTGGACAGCTTTGCCGGCCTGCTGAACATCACGCAGGTGCACGACGTGGTGGTGACCGGCGAGGGCACCCTGGACTGCGATGCCCAGAACGGCGACTGGTGGATCAACCAGAAGGTCAAGCGGATCGCATGGCGGCCCCGCGCGGTGGCCGCGGTGGACAGTGAGAACGTCTGCCTGCACGGCATCACGGTGCAGAACAGCTACTCCTGGACCATCCACCCCATCTTCGTCAAGCATCTGGATCTGCTGAACTTCAACATCAACAATCCCTACAACGCCCCCAACACCGACGGCATCGACCCCGAGAGCTGCGAGTACATCCGCATCATCGGTGCGAACATCCACGTGGGTGACGACTGCATTGCCATGAAAGCCAGCAAAGTGTTCCTGGGCATGAAGCTGAAAAAGAGCTGTGCGCACACTGTGATCCGGAACTGCCTGCTGGACAAAGGCCATGGCGGCATCGTCATCGGCAGCGAGATGAGCGGCGGCGTGAAGGATATGGTGGTGACCCAGTGCCTGATGGACCACACCGACCGCGGCCTGCGGGTCAAGACCCGGCGCGGCCGCGGCAACACCGCCGTCATCGACGGGCTGGTGTTCCGTAACGTGGAGATGCGCGGTGTCAAGGCTCCCTTTGTCATCAACATGTTCTATTTCTGTGACCCGGACGGTCACAGCCCCTATGTCCAGTGCCGCGATGCCATGCCGGTGGATGAGTACACCCCCAAGCTGGGCAGCCTGACCATGGAGGATATCGTGGCCACCGACGCACAGTTCGCGGGCTGCTACTTCGACGGCCTGCCTGAGCAGCCCATCGAGCGCGTCTCCATGAAGAATGTCACCATCACCTTTGACCCCAACGCCGAAGCCGGTCAGGCCGCCATGGCGGACAACCGCCCCAACGTGAAAAAGCTGGCCATCTACGCGGAGAACGTCAAGGAGATCGACCTGCACAACGTCAAGATCACCGGCTACGAGGGCGAGCGCCTGCGCTTTGCCAATGTCGGCCATTTCGAGGAGGACTGACCCATGACCCATGAAGAAATTCTCACCCTGCTGGGCGACTATGTGGACTACCTGATCGCCAATTCCAGCGCCGAGGCCCCCATGTGGAACATTGAAAAGGTGCGCAGCGGCAAGCCCAACAAGTGGAACTACATCGACGGCTGCATGATCACGGCCTGCCTGAGCCTGTACAAGACCACCGGGGACGAGAAGTACCTGAGCTTCTCCAAGGATTTCATCGACTTCTTTGTGCAGGAGGATGGTTCCATCAAGACTTATGACCCCAAGGAGTATAACCTGGACAACGTGAACCAAGGTAAGAACCTGTTCACCCTGTACGACATCTTCGGGGAGGAGAAGTACCGCCGGGCCATTGACACCATCCGCAGCCAGCTGCTCACCCAGCCCCGCACCAAGGAGGGCAACTTCTGGCACAAGGATATCTACCCCTGGCAGGTCTGGCTGGACGGCACCTACATGGCCCAGCCCTTCTACATGGAGTACGAGACCCGCTACAACAAGATGCAGGGCTGCATTGACAGCTACAAGCAGTTTATGAACATCAAAAAGCACATGCGGGACGAAAAGACCGGCCTGTACTACCACGGCTACGACGAGAGCCGCCAAATGTACTGGGCTGACCCCGTGACCGGCTGCAGCCCCAACTTCTGGCTGCGGGCCATGGGCTGGTTCATGGTGGCCATGGTGGATGTGCTGGAGCGGATGGACGAGCAGCTGTACAACGAGTACCGCGGCATCATGGCACAGCTCCGCCAGACCATTGAGGATGTGCACAAGTTCCAGGACGAGGAGACCGGCATGTTCTGGCAGGTGATGGATCACCCCGGCGTGGAGGGCAACTACCTTGAGACCAGCGGCACTGCCCTGTTCGCCTATGCGGTGCTCAAGGGCGTGCGCCTGGGCTACCTGCCCAAGCGGATGGCTGCCTGGGCTGAGAAAGCCTTCTACGGCACCTGTGACAGGTACCTCTCCAAGAACCCGGACGGCAGCCTGCAGCTGGATGGCATCTGCCTGGTGGCAGGTCTGGGCGGCAAGGACCACCGCGACGGCTCCCTGGCCTACTACTTCAGTGAGCCTGTGGTCTGCAACGATGCCAAGGGCGTAGGCCCCCTGGTGCTGGCCTACACCGAGATGATCGCCCGCAAGTAATACACGACACAGCAAAAAGCGAACCGCCATGGTGACAGATGCCATGGCGGTTCGTTTTTACACTTTTTTCTTCGAGCACCCATCGTCCGGGTGCACATTCAGTATACCCGGACAGGTGCCCCCTGTAAAAGGTATCTTTTGTATTGCTGTGATATGTTTTTTGTATGGCTCACACTTCCGTGTGGGAGGCCGCGCTGCTGTCCTCATTTTCCGCATCGAGGTCAGGGCCGGTGCCCTCGTCCAGATCCAGGCGCAGGCGGTCGCTTTCCGCATCATTCAGGACCCGCTCCTGCCGGGCATCGTATTCGATCCAGAACTCCCCCCGGTGCAGGGCAAAATCAAAGGCTGCCATCAGGCAGGCCCCGCCAAAGGCGCTGACCATCAGCACGATGCAGAGGAGCACCGAGAGGAAATCGTACTTCCAGCGCTGAGGCCTTGCGGCAAAATACAGTACCTCGCACCCCAGCAGGATCAGCCCTGCCGCCGGGGCGATTTTCAGCGCAAGATCCCAGTTGAAATGCGGCACAAAGAAATAGCAGAGGAACAGCACGCCGCAGGCGATCAGGCAGACTCCCAGCGTCAGGGTGCCCACCCGGCGCACCGGGGCGCTCTCCGGGGCTTTGGGGGCCGGGCGCTCTGCTGTGTTATTCTTCTTCTCGTCCATCGTCCTCATCCTCCGGGTCAAGGGTCACCTCACCGGTCGCATCCGGCTCTGCCTTGCGGGCAAAGTGATCCAGCAGGCTGGGCATCTTCTTTTCGGGCTGATACTCCTGAAAATCGGTCTCCTCCGGGGCGGCGGCTTCCGGGGCAGCCTTCTTTGCCCTGGGCCCACGCACCAGCCAGATGCCGCACAGGATCAGCGCCACGCAGAGCACAACCTCGGGCAGTTGATCCATCACCAGATAGATGGCCCGCCACACCGGAGCTTTCTGGCCCCAGCGCCACAGGATATCGCCCAGCGTGTTCATAATGATCTGCTCGTAAGCGATCAGCGCACCGATGGCGATCAGGCACCAGCCCACCAGCTTGTGGCTGTCCATCATCATCCGTGCAAGGCGCTTGTCCTGCGGGTCGAAGTGGACCAGATAATCGTCCTCCGGGGCGGTGCCCATGCTGATCTGGGCACGCAGGTTGAAGGTGTCGAAAAAGCTGTACATGAACACCACCAGCAGCGCAAACGCGACGGGCGGGATCAGCATGGCTGCCATGCTGATGGCAGCCGCCATCAGCACCAGCGAAAGGCCGCGCTTCATATATCCCTGATACATCTGGCCCGCGCCCGGGATAAAGGCGAACAGCAGGGTCAGGATGCCATTTTTCTTCATAATCGTTCCCTCATTTCTCTGTATTCGGGGTGTTGCCCGCGATCTTATCGGTCACATCCGTGAACAGCTTGTGGAGCACAGAGGAGCCTTCGCCGGCATAGCGGCGGTCCTGTTTTGTCTCCATGGGTCTCCCCAGCTGTTCCGGCGCGGCCTGCGGCCGGTCGTCCTCAATGGGGCGGTATTGCGGGGTGTTCTCCGGGGCCGGGTCATTCTGGCCGGGTTCCCAGAGCTGGCTCTGGTCGGTCTCCAGCACGGTTTCCCGCCCGGCACCATACTGGATGATCTGCTGCAGCGCCCCGCTCCGCCACAGGGTCAGGGCCAGCACAGCGGCCACACCGGCCACGGCAGCCCTGCCATAGGTATTCTGCATCAGGCGGGCCCAGATCGTGCCCATCACCGCGCCCTGCACGCTCCTTGGCGGTTTTTCCAGCGCGTCGGCGGTCAAAAGGGCCGTGTAACGATCCATGCACTGGTCACAATAGGAGAGGTGTTCGGCGGCTTCCAGCCTGCCCAGTTCATCCAACTGGCCGTCCATCATGGCCCGGAAGCCCGCGTCGGTCATGCAGCCATCTTCACGAAACAATTCCATCTTCGCTCCTCCTTTCCTGACGGATCTGCTCCGCCAGCATTTTCTTTGCCCGGTAGATCTGCGCCTCCACCGTCTTTTGGGGCCTGCCGCAGAGGGCTGCCGCCTCGGCGGCGGTGCGGCCCTCCAGCAGCATCAGGCGGCAGGGGGTGCGGTACGGCTCCCGCATCCCCAGGATCTTCTCGGTCAGGGTCTCCTCGCTCATGGCATCCAGCACCTGCTGCTCCGGGTCGGAGCCGGGCGGCGCGCCTTCCAGTGCAAGGATATCATCTCCCGGGGTGTTCACCCGGCGCACCCACGCACTGCGCAGGTAGTCCTTGGCTTTGTTGGAAGCGATACGCGCCAGCCACTGCTTTTCGTACCCGGGCGGGCAGCGGTCAATGGCCCGCCATGCGGCCAGAAAAGTCTCCTGTGCCAGATCCTGGGCATCGCCCTCGTCCGGCACCAGCTGGTGGCAGACCGTGTAGACCAGACCCTGATACTGCCGCACCAGCGCATTGAATTCCAGTGTTGTCAACGGTCCGCATCCCTCCTTTCCTGCCGCTCTGTAATTGAATACGAAACAGAGCGCGGTTTTCCTGCAAAAATTTTGAAAAATAAAAACGGATAAACCTCTCAGGCGCTTCGCGCCAGTACGGGTTGCGGCTCCCAGCATCCACTTCGTGCTGTAAACAGCACTCGTATCTTGCTGGCCGCGGCCCCAACAGCAACGCCCTTCATCCGCCACTGGCGGCGGTTGTTGCTGTTGCTCCTAGTAGGGGAGCCCTTGGCATAATGGGCAAGTCTCTTTTGCAATGCCTCAAGTTATGCTATACTATTACTACTATAGCACAAGAAGGAGGCGGTTTCCATGGGGGGAAGCACCAAACAGGCCCTGCTGCAGGCGCTTTCGGCGGCAGAGGGAGCCTATATCTCAGGCCAGCAGCTGGCCGAAGCGCTGGGCGTGAGCCGCGCGGCTGTCCACAAGGCGGCACAGGCGCTTTCGGCTCAGGGATACGCGCTGGATTCCGCCCCGCGCCGGGGCTACCGGCTGGCAGGCGGTGACCCCTTCTGCGCCGAAGCGGTGGGCCCCTACCCCGCCCCCATTCACATCTACGACACACTGCAAAGCTCCAACCTGACGGCCAAGCAGCTGGCACTGGGCGGTGCACCCCACGGCACGCTGGTGCTCACGGCCCACCAGCAGGCGGGGCGCGGGCGGCTGGGGCGGCGGTTTGAGAGCCCTGCCGGGAAGGGGGTCTACCTCTCCCTCATCCTGCGGCCCACCCTCTCTGCCGCCGATGCCCAGAGCGCGACCATCAGTGCAGCGGTGGCCGTGGCCCGGGCTGTCAGGGCCCTGTGCGGGCTGGAACTGGGCATCAAATGGGTGAACGACCTTTACTATCAGGGCCGCAAGGTCTGCGGCATCCTGACCGAAGCCGGAACTGACATGGAGAGCGGCCAGCTGGAATGGCTGGTGGTGGGCATCGGCCTCAACCTGACCACCTCCCCTGCCGATTGGCCCGAGGAGCTGGCCCGCACGGCAGGCAGCCTTTACCCCGGCGGGCCCGCACCCGTGAGCCGGGCAGTGCTGGCCGGGGCCATTGCCCGGGAGCTGCTCTCCCTCTGCCCGGCCTTCGACTGTCTGGACGAGTACCGGGCCCGCTGTTTTGTGCCGGGCCACTGGGTCACCGTCTGCACCGGGGCCGAGACCTATGCCGCAAAGGCCCTTTCCATTGACGATGCGGGCCGTCTGGTGGTGGAGCGCGAGGGCAGCAGGCAGATTGCCCTGCAGCACGGCGAGGTCAGCATCCGGCCGACAAGGACAGGGTGAGGTGGATTGTCAAGGAGGAGAGGTCGTCCTCAAAAAAAAAAAAAAAAAAAAATTTCCCAGTCAGGTGAAAGGATTCCTCTTTTTCTGCATTATAGGAAGTAGAAGAGTATAAGCCCCCATACCACCCAGCCGGGAGACCGGCCCAAAGAAAGTGAGGGACCCCCTATGAAGAAACGACTTATCAGCCTTCTGGTGGCGCTGTGCATGGCGGTAACGCTCCTGCCTGTGTCGGCACTTACAGCGTGGGCGGAGAAAGGCGGCCAATTAAAAATTGTAGATGGATATCCCGAAGGTTCTATCGATGCTAACGGTACCCATACTACAAGTTGTTCTGGCGATGGCTGGAGCTATGACGGTTCTACACAAACGCTTACTCTCGATCCCTCAACTCCTACTACCTATGATTTGAAAGAGTGCGGAAACATCCGTCTGGATCCAAAGAGTATTTTATGTTCTGCCATCATAAGGAAAAACGCAGAGATTGTAAATGGTAAATTTTGGAACGCCAAAAATCCTGGTTCCAGTATTACCAATGATGGCACTATAACGAGTGGCGTTTACTCAATGCCCGTTATAAATCATGGTACAATTACCGGCGGCACGTTTAAATCTACCGTTACCAACAATGGCACCATAAAGGGCGGCATTTTTCATAAAAAACCAGAGGATGGCCAAGTCGCTGACGGCTATACCTTGAAAGTGAATTCCCAGCAGAATGGTAGCTATGAGAGTTTCGATATAGAAATCAGTTATTTCGGCAACAGCGGTTATGTCATTCCCAATTCCAACCATAATACCAGCATCACCATCTATATTTCTCTTAAAAACAGTCAAGCAATATTATTTCCTATTGATGTTACATTCGGAGACACAAACGACACACATTGTTTGTTAGAAGATTGGGCACCAAGTCCAAGATATTCCGATGATGGTCATGGTTCTTTTTCTGTCACTTTTACCGCACCACCCGCCAATGCGGACACCGTTACCCTGAGCAAGCTGACCCGGCTGGTGATCGACGAAAACGGCTACCCCGTTGGCACTAAGGGCGGCACCCAGAATTACAGCGGCAACGGCTGGAAGTTTAAAAACGGCACCCTGATTTTGGAGCCTGCTACTGAGAAAAGCTATGACTTTAACGGCACCGACCTGAACCCCCATGGGGTGGCGGGGAACTGCCCGGTTACGGTGGACAGCAACACCACCATCACCAACGGCATTTTCCTGAAAGAAGTCACCGGCAGCGCCCTGAACGGCGTGTTCCTGAATGTTCCCACCGGCTGCGAAAACAGCGCCAAGAAAATTACCGTTTCTGATAACGGAAAAATCACTGCGCTGAAAATGAGCGGTGAAGCTACTGCGCTGGACAGCGCCGCCAATGAACTTTATGTGGTCGGCCAGCCCACCGGTACCCTGTATGTGACCCTGAGCAGCGGCAAGGTACGGGAAGTACAGCTGCCTCTTACGGCTGACCTTGAGCTGCGATTGAACGACCCGGCACCCAAACCCGAGCCGGAACCGGAACCGGAGACCTACACCCTGAAAGTGGTGGGCGGCAGCTTTACGACCGGCGAAAGGGATGCGCTGACCAGCGGCACCGTGCCGGTGGATGCAGAAGCAAAGGTGACCCTTGACCCGGATGCCGTGCCGGAGGGCATGGTGTTCGACCAGTGGACCATCAGCGAGGAAAGCCTGCTGGGCAACCCCAATGTGGCCTACAACGCCGAAAGCTTTACCATCCCGGCCAATGCAGTGGAAAACGGCAAGACCGTTACCGTGGAAGCCCAGTACCGGGAAGCCAGCATCGAAGATGACGGCCCCGGCATTCTGGAAACGGCTGCCATGATCGGCGTTGCCGGTACTGGCGCTGCCGTGCTGGGCTACACCGGCTACATGATCGGCACCGAGCTGTACCTGAATACCGTTCTGCCTGCCGGTGCGGCCATCCCCAACAACGCTGGGGAGCTGGCCCTGCTGCTGTGGGAAGCCGCCGGGACTCCGGCCCCCGCTGCTCTTCTCCCTGCCGATGCTGCCCCGGTCCAGCAGGCCCTTGCATGGGCCATCGAGAACCAGCTCCTCGCCCCGGATGCGTCTGCGGAGGATTCCGTCAGCCGCTGGGAGGTTATTCGGAGCTGGAATCAGCTGAAGGGGTAAGTGGCGAACCCTCTCAGTCAAAGCTTTCGGCTTTGCCAGCTCCCCCAAAGGGGGAGCCAAGGGCAATCCCAGATTTAGCAGCATCTGCCCTCTGTGATGTCTTGCCTCTCCCTTCGGGAGAGGTGGCATTGCGCAAGCAATGACGGAGAGGGTGAGGATGCTAACTAAACAGCGAACCCCCCGGTGCGATCTGCACTAGGGGGTTCGCTGTTATTGTTGCTTCAGGAAATATGTACCGCTTCCAGCACCCTGATGCCCTCCTGCTCCATCACATCGCGCAGGGCCTCGAGGTAGCCGGGCTTGTCCACCTTGTTCTCAATGCAGCAGGTCAGCACGCCGTGCAGGCTGGTGACCTCCATTGCAAGGGACGCGCCGTCCGGCAGCACCCAGGTCTGGAAATCGGTCAGGTACGCTTCCAGCTCCGGGCTGTGCGGCAGCAGCGGGCTGCCGATGTAGCTGACCCAGAAATCTGCCGGGAAGCCGCTGATGTACTCGCCCATCTGGAACACACGCTTCTTGATCTTGAGCGCGGCCTTCTGCCGGAACACCTGATACACCCAGCCCATCTGTTCGGCCATGCGGAACAGGCGGCGCTCCGGGGTCAGGGTTTCCCGGATCTCATGGTCGAGCCGCTTTGCAAAGCTGTGGAGCCGGGCCTTCGGTTCCAGCTGCAGGGACAGCTGAAAGGACGCAATGCAGTTGTACAGGGCATGCGGCACCCCCAGCGCCGCGCGGGTGTCGGCGGCATAGCTGTACACAAGGTCGTTCTTTTCCAGATACCGCTGCGCTGCCTGGCAGGTCAGCCCCATGAGGACGCTGAAGGGCTTCACGCCCTCCTTCTGCGCCAGATCCACAAGGCTCTGCCTGTCCAGCCGCAGCCGCTGGAAATGGGGCGTGCCCTCGTGGATCTGCAGCACGTCCTTCTGCATGTCGTTGGCCACCTGGCTCTCCGGGCAGCGGGCCAGCAGCTGTTCCACATCATAGGGCGGGTCAGAAGCAAGGGCCTCGCACACAAAACCAGCGTTGGAGCGCAGGTTGCAGTAGAGCTTGAGCAGCAGGGTGAAAAAGGGCGCGCCGCCCCGGCCATCGGCTAGGAAGTGGAACCAGTCCAGATAGACCGTGTTCCCCTCATAGCCCAGCGAGAAGAGATAATCGTTCGTCTCCTCGGGGATCTTTGGCTGGGTGCTGCCCTGCCGCACACGGCAGGGGGCAGTGTTGGGCTCCAGACGGGCCTCCCGCTTTTCCCACACCACATGGCAGAAATAATACTCTGCCAGCGGGCGGGCCGCATCCAGTGCCTGTTGCAGAAGAGCCGGGTCAACGGCCTCCTTCAGCGTGGCCTGATAGCGGCAGAGGACCTGATTTTCACGGTAGTAGTAGACGATGCCCTGAAACACCGCACGCTGCTCTGCATTCATCCGGAATTTACCCCGCGTTCTCGGCCAGATAATCGGCCAGATCGCCGATGGTCACAAAGTTGCGCAGCTCCTTTTCGGGGATGCGCAGACCAAAGGTCTCTTCCAGATCGGCCACGACGGTCAGGATCTCCATAGAGGACAGATCCAGATCATCCATCATCACGCTGTTTTCGTTGACATCCTCGGGCGAGATCTCTGCCACATCCTCCAGAATTGCCAGGATCTGAGACATGATTTCTGCTCTTTCCATCAAAAAATCTTCCTTTCCGTGAGGGATTTTTTATCGCCTGCAAGGGCGCAGTTTCAGTATGCCACGCGCCGGGCCGGTTTAGCCAGCCGGCGGGGCATTCCTGTGTTTTATAATACCTGTTTTATGGAGGAAATGCAACACACCGACCGCCCGGTTTTGCGCTTTTTTTACAATTTCCGCGCTTACCTGCGCAGCAGCTTGCCCATGGCGTTGCGGGGCAGGGGTTCGGCGCTGAACTCCACCGCCGTGATCCGCTGGTACAGCGGCAGGGTACGGTTCAACCCGGTGAGGAAAGCCCGGACCTCCGCCTGCTTTTCCTCGGCACAGCAGATCAGCGCGCCGATCTTTTTGCCCATCTCCTTGACCACGCACTCCTGCACCTCAGGGCAGGCGTTGAGCCTTCTTTCCAGCTCCTCGGGACTGACGTTCTCGCCGGTGCCCAGAATGATTAAGTTCTTCTTCCGGCCCACCATGTAGTAATAGCCGTCCTCGTCCTCACGGGCCAGGTCGCCGGTGTGGAGCCAGCCGTCTTTGTCGATGATCTCAGCAGTGGCCTCGGGGTCTTTATAGTAGCCCAGCATCACACAGCCGCCCCGGATGCAGATCTCGCCGGTCTCATCCAGCTTGTACTCACAGTGGCCGTCCGGCTTGCCCAGCGCCCGGATATGGGGCTCTGCCTGGGCGTAGTTCACCAGACCATCGCCGCAGGTCTCGGTCATGCCGTAGCACTGGGTGATGTACATGCCGTTTTCCACCAGACCCAGCAGCAGCTCGCTGTCGAACATGGCAGAGCTGCCGCAGGGGTTCCACAGGCCGTTCAGCTTATCGGCGCGGCCGCGCTTGACATCCTTGTAGATGCTCTCCATCAGCACCGGGGCCACGGCAATGGAATCGCTGTGCATCAGGCCCAGATCCCGGTAGAAATTCCGCAGGTCACTGCAAAGGTTCAGAGCCCAGCCCTTGAAGGGCCAGGAGAACAGGCAGATAAAGGTGCCCAGATGGAACAGGGGCAGGATGGCAAAGTTGCTCAGGACATCGTTTTTGTCCTCGGGCAGCTGCCGGTGCTTGAAGTCCAGCATGTGGTCGCCCATGGCAACGTGCATCTGCATCACGGTAAAGAAGTTCCGCTCTGCCAGCATCACGGCCTTGCTGCGGCCGGTGGTGCCGGAGGTGAACAGCATGACCATCAGGGCATTGGGGTCGATCTTCTTTTCCAGCCCGCCGGGCGCGGTGTCCTTCCAGACATCCATCGGCCGCAGGCGCTCCCCATACGCAGCCTCCAGCTGCTCACGGCAGCCATAGTCCACCCCATCGTTCAGGATGAGGGCAGGCTCTGCCAGCTCCAGCTCCCAGCTCAGCTCATCCCAGGTCTTTTTCTGGTTCATCGTTACCAGAACAGCCCCGGCCAGCACAGCGCCAAAGGTATTCACGCCGTACTCATAGCAGTTCCGGCTCAGCAGGACCACCCGCTTGCCCTCCACCTCCGGGATGTTCCGGGCAAACCAGGCAGCGGCGCGGCGGATATCCTGTGCATACTCGGCATAGGTCTTTTCCTTCACGGTGCCGGTGGCATCCTCTACCCAGCGGAACGCCACCCGCCCGGGGAATTCCTGCTCCATTGTCCGGGTGACAAGATCATAGACATTGTTTACCATGGTCTGCTCCTTTTTCTCCCGTTTGATTTTACTTGCGCAGCAGCTTGCCCAGCGCGTTGCGGGGCAGGGGCTCGGCGCTGCATTCTACAACGGAGATGCGCTTGTACATGGGCAGGGTGCGGTTCAGTTCGGTGACAAAAGCCTTCACCTGCTGCTGCTTGTCATCCTCACAGCAGACCACGGTGCCGATCTTCTTGCCCATCTCCTTGACGATGCACTCCTTGATGGCATCGCACTTGCCCAGCAGCTTTTCCAGCTCCTCGGGGCTGACGTTCTCGCCGCTGTCCAGAATGATGAGGTTCTTCTTGCGGCCGGTCATATAGTAGTAGCCTTCCTCGTCCACGCGGGCCAGGTCGCCGGTGTGGAGCCAGCCGTCCTTGTCGATGGTCTCGGCAGTGGCCTCGGGGTCCTTATAGTAGCCCAGCATCACGCAGCCGCCGCGGACGCAGATTTCGCCGGTCTCGTCCACCTTGACCTCACAGAAGCCGTCCGGCTTGCCCAGGGCACGCAGGTGGTCGCCCTCCTGGGTCACGTTCAGCAGGCCATAGCCGGCCAGCTCGGTCATGGAGTAGCACTGATTGATGTAGAAGCCATTCTTCACCAGATCGCTCAGAATGGCGGGATCAAGGATGGCAGAGCTGCAGCTCAGGTTCCACAGCCCGTTCAGGCGGTCGGCATGGCCGCGCTTGACCTCGTTGCAGATCATCTCCACCAGCACCGGAGGGGTAGACATGGCATCGCTGTGCATCAGGCTCATATCCCGGCGCAGGTCGCGGGCATCACAGCAGAGATTCAAGGTCCAGCCCTGTATGCCATAGACAAAGTAGCAGATGAAACCGGCCAGATGGAACATGGGCACCAGCGTAAAGTGGCTGAAGGTCTGGTCGAGGTACTGGGGTACCAGCCGCTCCTCATAATCAAGGACGGACTTCAGGCCATCGATGTACATCTGGCAGGCGGTGAAGTAGTTCTTCTCGCTCAGCATCACGCCCTTGCTGCGGCCGGTGGTGCCGGAGGTGAACATCAGCATCAGCAGACCCTCGTGGTCGATGCGGTTGACCATCTCAGCCTCAGGGGCAGCGGTCCAGGCATCCATGGGGCGGAGCCGAGCGCCGTAGAGTGCTTCCAGCTGGGCGCGGTAGCCGTAATCGATGCCGTCATTGAAGATGAGGTCCGGCTCCACCATGCCCAGCTCATACTCCAGCTCGGCCCAGGTCTTGCCCTGGTTCAGGGTCACGATGACAGCGCCTGCCATCATGGTGCCGAAAACGACCGCGCCGTACTCATAGTTGGTGCGGCTCAGGATGACGATCTTCTTGCCCTTGGGCTCGCCCAGCTCCTGCTGCAGGTAGCCGGTCGCTTTGCGGATATCCTGCACATACTGAGCGTAGGTCTTTTCCACCACCGTGTCCTTGCCCTCCACATAGCGGAACGCCACACGGTCAGCATACTTATTCTGCATCGCAGAGATCATATCAAAAACGGTCATCGGCATATTTGCCACGGTCACAACTTCGTTACAAGCCTTGTTTGCCATTATTTTACACTCCCTGTTTATTTTTGTTAAATTATTCCCTTTTGTTTCCGCCAAATGGAATCTTCTGGGCACTCTAGCCTAGAGTATACCGCATAGAGGGCTCAAATGCAAGATTTAATTGCACAAATATGCAACTTAAACTTGCAGTCAATCTGTGCACCCGGATGTAAATCCTGCCTTTTGTTGCGGGCAGGCCGTGAGTGTGGTACACTTTTCCCGGTATCCGCCCATCGTGCTTTCTCCCTGCGTTTGATTGACAGCAAGGGCAAAAAGCATTATACTTATTATAAATATCTCTAATTTTTAACATGATGCGCCAAAAATCCGGCAATTCTGCCATCCCGGGGCGGGGTGCGGCGCAGAGGAGGACCTTTTTATGGAGGGAACCAAACGCCGTGCCGCAAATTCGCTGGGCATGTTCGATCTGCTCAAGGGTGTCGGCATGCTGACCATCGTCTTTGCCCACACCGGTGAGCTTTACCCCATGGGCGATGCCAGCCACATCAACCCGCTGACCTTTTGCATGTTCGCCTACCGCGAATCCCTGATGGCGGCTTTTTACATTGCCAGCGGCTACGGCTTCCGCAAGCGCTCCATCGGCAAGTGTATCGACCAGCAGTTCAAAACGCTGCTCAAGCCTTACATCTATACCGGCATTGCCACCACCGTGTTCCATTTTATCATCCATTACAGCCTGTTCGGCAGCCTGCACAACGCCACCTACGAGACCTACAAGGTGCTGGGCGGCTTTGCACTGGGCCTGCCCCACACGGCCACCTATTTCGGCCAGCTGTTCTTCTCCTGCGGCCCCATGTGGTATCTGCTCTCGCTGATGATCGCATGGATCCTGCTGGATCTCATCCTGAATATCTTCCCGGAGCAGTACATAAACTGGGCGGTGCTGGGTACCATGCTGTTAGGCTGGGGTATCTGTATCACCTGGGAGGCTCCTTTTTGCATCGGCCAGGGCATGGTCACCGTTCCGGCTCTGTATGTGGGTTACCTTGCCAAGAAGTATAAGATCTTTGAACAGCCTCTCTCGCCCCGTCTGCGCGGCGGGATGATCGCGGCGGCGCTGGCTGTGGCCGCACTGGTGCTTCTTACCAAGAGCACCGACTGCGTCTCGATGGCCGAGTGGACCCTCGGCCCCGTGAGCATCCTGCTGGATGCCGTGACGGGCCTGGGCATCCTTTCCATCGTCATCTGGTTCCAGCGCAGGGTGGAGAACGTTGTCACCCACGCCATTCAGGCCATTGGCCGTCGTTCGCTGTTCATCTTCTGCGTCCACACTGTGGAGCTCACGGCCATTCCCTGGTATCTGATGCCCCAGAAGTTTGCGGCTCACCCGGTGCTGGGCATGGTGCTGCAGTTCACCCTTTCGCTGGGCTCCACCCTGCTCATCTGCGAACTGCTGGTGCGCCGCCGGGACCTGAAGTTCTGGCTCACCTCCCGCCGGGAGCAGAAGGCGGCGGAAGCGCCCCGCCGGCGCAGCGCCCGCGCCGAAGCGCCTGAACGTCATTTTGCGGCAAAACACTGATTTTTTGCAGAGGGTGCCCCCTCTGCTGAAGTGAAATAATATTATGAGGAGAATCCGGTTATGAACAACGCAGCTCCTGAGAACACTGCGGCTCTGCAGGAAAAGATCGCCGAGCTGGAACAGCAGCTCAAGCTTTCGGACGAAGGTGCTTCCCATCTGGCAGAGCGCTGCCTTTCCCTGGAACAGAAAGTGCAGTCCTACCTTGCGGCACACCCCCAGCGCGAGATGCATACTGACTCGCCCACTCTGCTGCAGCCGCTGCTCTATTATGATGCAGGCTTCGGCTTTTCGGAAAAGGACACCCTGACCGCGCCCGACTGCACCACCGACGAGCTGACCGGTGCCGTGACCGCGACCTTTGAGCTGCCGGTGGCCGTGCAGGCCCTGCGGTTCGACCCGGGTGAGCTGCCCTGCTGCATCACCAACCTGATCTTTTCAGACGACCGCATCATCTGCGTGCCCACCAACGGCCTGAACCTTTCCGGTGGAAGCACCCTGTTCCTGGGCGATGACCCCAACTACCGGCTGGAGGGCACCACCCACTACCCCGCCGGGATGAAGCTGGTGGTGAGCTACGGCTACTTCCCGCTGGAGACCCTGACGGACGAGCCTTTGTTCTGCGCCGTGCTGCAGGGCGTGCAGCAGCTCCAGCTGCGCAAGGACAGCGAAAAACAGCATATCCAGCAGCTGGAGCAGAATGCCGCGGCCCAGCAGCAGATGGTGGCCGCCCTGCAGCAGGAGATCGCACAGCTGCACCAGAAAAACGCCGATCTGCAGGCCCGGAGCACTGCCTACGAGACCTCGCTGGAAAGCGTGTTTTCCAGTAAAAGCTGGAAGCTCACTGCTCCCATCCGCAGCCTGATGCGCCTGTTCCACCGTGGAAACTGAGAAGCGGAACGGAGGAACAGCCATGTATAACAATTACACCCCCCTGCAGCAGCGTCAGCTGGCCCTGCAGGAGTACAGCAACACCCAGAGCACCTATCTGCTGGTCTGCGCATCGGCCCGCAGCACGGCCCTGAAAGCCACCTTGACTGACCAGCTCCACCGCAAGTTCCGGCTGGTGGACCGGCTGGGCGGGGAGCTGACCGCAAGCGTGGACGGCGTGCTTCTGGCCGCCGAGGACGTGGAGCTGATGTCCACCGCCCTGATGTTCTTTGCCAAAGCCCTGCAGGATGGTGCGGATTACGCCGTCTGCAATGCTGTGTTCGGCTTTGGCGGGGCGACTGCCCTCTATCAGAGCCAGCCGCTGCAGGCGCAGAACCGCTGCGCCGTGGTCAGCCGTACCCTGCTGGAGCGCTGCCGCGCCGCCGCCCATGACCCCGAAAATGTGCCCGAGCTGCTGGCGCTGGCCGCGCAGCTCTGCACTAAGCCCACCCTCATTCCGCAGGCCCTGCTCCACTACGAGCGCGGCATCTGCGCCGAGGATGCGTTTTCGGCCCACGGCAAACGTGCCTTTATTATGAGCCATGTGCTGGATATGACCGGCGCACCCATCGTGCTGGTGAGCGCCGTGCCGGTGCTGCGCAGCATGGGGTATGAGGTACTTGTGCTGGGCCCCAGTGACGGCGGCTCCCTGCATCTCTTCCTGGATGCCGGGGCCTCGGTCATCACCCGGTCGTCCTGCCGCAATGTCTCCGATGCCTGGGGCATGGCCCTCTGTGCCGACTTCGTCATCGCCAACACGGTGGTCATGGCCCGGGCTGTCCGTGCCCTGAGCGGCACCGCCGTGCCGGTGCTGTGGTGGCTCCATGATGCCTTTGCTGGCTATCCCCACATTGCCCACCAGATCCCCACCCAGCTGGGAGAGAATGTCCGGGTCTACTCGGTGGGCAGCCACGCCGCCAACGCCATGCACGCCGTGCGGCCCGACTTCGAGATCCGGCCGCTCATCTACGGCCTGCCCGATTACGCGGCAGAGAACTTTGTCTGCACCGATCTGGGCTACAACCGCGGCCGCCCGCTGTTTGCCACTGTGGGCTCCTTTGAGCGCCGCAAGGGCCACGATATCTTCTGCAAGGCCATCCGCCTGCTGCCGCCCGAGGTACGGGAGAAGGCCTCCTTCCTCTTTGTGGGCCAGGCCGCTGACAAGGAGATGATGGACTCCGTCCGCGCCCTGACCGCAGACTACCCGGAAAACGTGTACTACTGCAAGCGGCTCACCCGTGACGAGATCAAGAGCCTGATGGAGCAGTGCACCGGTTTGGTCTGTGCTTCCCGCGATGATCCCATGCCCACCTTTGTCACCGAGGGTCTGATCTTCGGCAAGCCGTCCATCGTATCGGAGCACACCGGCACCGCCGGGCTCATCTCCGAGGGGCGGAACGGCTTCGTTTACCACAACGACGACCCGCAGCAGCTGGCTGTCCTGCTGGAGTACGCCATTGAACACCCGGAAGAGCTGGCCTCCATGCGGACAGAATGCCGTAAAATGTACGAGCAGTATTATTCCAAGGAGGCTTTTGAGCAGACGCTCCGGGCTGCTGTGGAAGATCTGACAGCGAAAAAGTAACACAAAACCTCTCCGTCATTGCTTCGCAATGCCACTTCTCCTCATAGGGGCAACAGCAACAACCGCCGCCAGTGGCGGATAAAGGGCGTTGCTGCTGGGGCCGCGGCCAGCAAGACACAAGTGTTGTTTCCAACACGAAGTGGATGCTGGGAGCCGCAACCCGAACCTGGCAAACGAAGTAAGCCTGAGAGGTTCTTTTTTATCATATCACACAAAGTGACGAGAAAAATTTTGTTTCAGTTCACAAAAACAAGGTTCCGCTGTGTTATACTGCAAGCAGTATCGTGAAAGGAGCCTTGTCCCATGGAACAGACCAACACCCCCCAGCAGCCCTCCCGCAAAAAGGCAATCCTTTCGCTGCTGGTGCTGCTGGCTCTGACCTGTGTAGTGGTTTTCATCTTCAGCAGCCACTGGGCCGAGATCTCGACCGCGCTGGCCCAGCTCTCCCTCTGGCAGGTGCTGCTGGTGCTGGCCATCGGCCTGACATACCCACTGCTTGAGGGAATCGTCTGCTGGCTCATCATCCGCTGCCGCCTGCCGGGGTTCACCCTGCGGCGCGGCATGGATGCCGCCTTTGTGGGCATCTTTGGCAACGTGGTCGGCCTGGGTGCCGGGGCTGTGCCCATGGAGTCCTACTATCTCTACCACTGCGGCCTGCCGCTGGGCCCCGGTGTGGGCCTGATGACCCTGCAATATGTATTCCACAAGACCACCGTTCTGCTCTATGCCACTGTGATGCTCCTGCTGCAGCACCGTTGGCTCGCCGCCAACACCTCCGGCGTGATGCATTATCTGCCCGCCGCCTACTGCGTGGTGGCGCTGGTCATCGTGACGCTGGTGCTGCTCTGTGTCTCGCCGCTGGTGCAGCGGCTGGCCCGCTGGGCCATGGGCTTTCTGCCCAAAACAGAACCGTGGCAGACTCGCCGGGAAAAGTGGCTGGAGCAGCTGGACACCCTGGCCACCGAGAGCCGCCTCCTACTGGCCGACAAGGGTCGCTGTGCCCGCATCCTTGCCGTGCAGACCCTCAAGCTGTTTCTGATGTTCACCCTGCCGTGGTTCTGCATCCGGTTCATGGGGCTTTCCTGCGGGCTGAGCTTCTGGCAGGTACAGCTGCTCACCAGCCTGATGCTCTTCCTTTCCAACGCCCTGCCCAATGTGGCAGGCATGGGCTCCATTGAAACAGCCTTTCTGCTGGTGTTCAGCAGCTTTATGACCAGCGGCGAGGCCATGAGCACCCTGATGCTCTTCCGCATCGCAAGCTACTATTTTGTGTTTGCCGCCAGCGCCGCAGGCACCTTTGCGGCGCAGAAGCATCTGGAGAACAGTTGACATCCTGCGCATTCCGGCACTATAATGAAAGCGTACTCTTTGAAGATCTCTGGCCGCCCAGCTGGGCGGCCCGCCAAAGGAGAACGCCTTATGGAAAACAAAAGTCTCCGTTTTTATGCCATCATGGCCCTCTGGGTCGTGTTGTTCGTGATGTTGTTCGTATCCAACCGCCGCGTTGACCTGAAAACTGATATCAATAAAAGCACTTCTGTCTCCGTCAGCGTGGAGGATACCGTCAGCCTGAGCCCCTCTGTGGTCACCACCCGTGCCTATTCTGCGGGCGATGATACTTATCAGGCATTTTTCGAGATCCTGCAAAACGCGAGCTGTTACCAAAAGTTCAACCAGAATGTCCGCTCCTACTCCCACGACTACGAAGCGCATTCCATCACCCTGCGCTTTGCAGACGATGCCAGCCAGAACCTGCTCTTCACCGTCTATTCAGACGGAGTCTGTCAGGTAAACGGAAAATTCGTCTTCCTCCGCTCCCCCGATGGAAACGCGGGGGCGATCTACCAGCTGCTGCGGGATGCGGTGGTGTAAAGAATGTCGTCCGCTCCCCGGGATGCGGCTGATCAACGACCGGGACAAAACAAAAATCGGGGCACTCAGGTGGTCAAGCTGAGTGTCCCGTTTTTGTTTTCATCTGCGCACAGTGCCGTACCAGAGCCCTGTGTGCCGCGCAGCGGATGCAGAGCAAACCAGAATGCTGCATCCTGCCAAGAAAAAGAGAATATGGAATGGAGGAATGGAACGGAGCGCTTGCAGACGCTCCGTTTTCTTGGTGCATCGTGGTTAGAATTAGCTAACCGCCGCTGCGAGAACAGAATACCATAAGCGGTTAGTCTTGTCAACCCTCAATTTGCAATTTTTCCCGAAAAAGGTGTGTGTCGCCGGGGTTTTAGCGTTTTTTCTACATTCTGCCCAAAGAATCCCCCTTGCTTTGGAAGAAAACCCACTTGTTTTCTATTGCTTTTTAAAGTGGTTCTTGTTATTATAGTAACGCAAGATTTTGTGGGCAAGTTTTCATTTTTGTCTACACCTTGTAGTTGGAACTGCCGCAGACGGCAGTTCAAGACCGTTTCGCCCCCAGAAAGCCGCCTATGCAGTGCGGTTTTTCAAAGGCTCAATAGTTAGAATGTGCTAACCTGCGCATGGAATGGAGCAAGGAGGTTCCAATGATCAATTTTGAACAGTGGGAAGGCTTTGAGGGCCGCATCTGGAAAGAGGAAGTCAATGTCCGCGACTTCATCCAGAAGAACTACACCCCGTACGACGGCGACGAAAGCTTTCTGGCTGGCCCCACCGAGGCGACCGATAAGCTGTGGGGTGCCCTGCAGAAGCTGCAGAAGGAAGAGCGCGCCAAGGGCGGCGTGCTGGACATGGAGACCGAAGTCGTCAGCAGTCTGACCGCTTACGGCCCCGGCTATATCGACGAGACCCTGAAGGATCTGGAGCAGATCGTCGGTCTGCAGACCGACAAGCCCCTGAAGCGTGCATTCATGCCCTACGGCGGCATCAAGATGGCAGAGCAGGCCTGCACCACCTACGGCTATCAGCCCAGCGAGGAGCTGCACAAGATCTTTACCGACTATACCCGCACCCACAACCAGGCTGTGTTCGATGCCTACACCCCTGAGATGAAGGCTGCCCGCCACACCCACATCATCACCGGCCTGCCCGACACCTACGGCCGCGGCCGCATCGTGGGCGACTACCGCCGCGTGGCCCTGTACGGCATCGATGCCCTGATCAAGTTCAAGCAGGAAGATTTCGCCAACTGCGGCGACGGCACCATGACCGATGACGTGATCCGCCTGCGCGAGGAGATCGCACGCCAGATCAGCGCCCTGAAGGGCATGAAGAAGATGGCCGAGGCCTACGGCTGCGATATCTCCCAGCCCGCTAAGAACGCCAAGGAAGCCTGCCAGTGGCTGTACTTCGGCTACCTGGCCGCCATCAAGACCCAGAACGGCGCTGCCATGAGCGTGGGCCGCATCTCCACCTTCCTGGATATCTACATCCAGCGCGATCTGGAGAACGGCACCCTGACCGAGAGCCAGGCTCAGGAGCTGATCGACCACATGGTGATGAAGTTCCGCATGGTCAAGTTTGCCCGCATCCCCAGCTACAACCAGCTGTTCTCCGGTGACCCCGTGTGGGCCACCCTGGAAGTGGGCGGCATCGGCATGGACGGCCGCAGCATGGTCACCAAGAACTGCTACCGCTTCCTGCACACTCTGGAAAACATGGGCCCCGCACCGGAGCCGAACCTGACCGTTCTGTACTCCTCTGCCCTGCCCGAGAGCTTCAAGAAGTACGCCGCCAAGGTGTCCATCAACACCAGCTCTGTTCAGTACGAGAACGACGATGTGATGAAGCCCGTGTGGGGCGACGATTACTCCATCTGCTGCTGCGTGTCTGCCACCCAGACCGGCAAGGAGATGCAGTTCTTTGGTGCCCGTGCCAACCTGGCAAAGTGCCTGCTGTATGCCATCAACGGCGGCGTGGACGAGAAGAGCCACGAGCAGTGCGGCCCCAACTATGCCCCCATCACCAGCGAGTACCTGAACTATGACGAGGTCCTGCCCAAATATGTTCAGATGCTGGACTGGCTGGCCGGCCTGTACGTCAACGTGCTGAACCTGATCCAGTATATGCACGACAAGTACTACTACGAGGAAGCCGAAATGGCCCTGATCGACACCGATGTGCGCCGCACCTTTGCCACCGGCATTGCAGGCTTCTCCCACGTCATCGACTCCCTGAGCGCCATCAAGTACGCCAAGGTCAAGGTCGTGCGCGATGAGACCGGCCTGGCCACCGGCTATGAGGTGGAGGGCGACTTCCCCAAGTACGGCAACGATGACGACCGTGCCGATGAGATCGGCGTGTGGCTGCTGCGCACCTTCCTGGAGATGATCAAGAAGCGCCACACCTACCGCAACTCCGAGGCTACCACCTCCATCCTGACCATCACCTCCAACGTGGTGTACGGCAAGTACACCGGTGCTCTGCCCGATGGCCGTGCCGCCTTTACCCCCTTTGCACCCGGTGCAAACCCCAGCTACGGTGCGGAGCAGAACGGCCTGCTGGCTTCCCTGAACTCTGTTGCCAAGCTGCCCTACCACTGGGCTCTGGACGGCATCTCCAACACCCAGACCATCAACCCCGAGGCTCTGGGCCACAGCGAGGAGGAGCGCAAGGAGAACCTGGTGCAGGTGCTGGACGGCTACTTCGATCAGGGTGCACACCACCTGAACGTGAATGTGTTCGGCAAGGAGAAGCTGCTGGATGCCATGGAGCACCCCGAAAAGGAAGAATACGCCAACTTCACCATCCGCGTCTCCGGCTATGCGGTCAAGTTCATCGACCTGACCCGCGAGCAGCAGATGGACGTGATCTCCCGTACCTGCCATGCCGCACTGTGACCCTGTCGGTCTCGTCCACTCGCTGGAAAGCTTCGGCTCGGTGGACGGGCCGGGTGTCCGGTTCGTTGTCTTTCTGCAGGGCTGTGCCCTGCGCTGCAAATACTGCCACAACCCCGAAACGTGGAGCGCTGAGGGCGGCACGGAATGGTCTCCGGAGAAGCTGTTCCAGCACGTCTGGCGCTACCGCAATTACTGGGGCAAGAAGGGCGGCATCACCGTCAGCGGCGGCGAGCCGCTGCGGCAGATGGACTTCTTGACAAAATTCTTCCAGCTGGCGCGCGCCAAGGGGGTGCACACCGCGCTGGACACGGCCGGTCAGCCGTTCCAGCCCGATGACCCCGCCTACCTGGCCGCCTTCGATACCCTGATGGCTTCCACCAGTCTGGTGATCCTGGATCTCAAGGAGATCGACCCGGAGAAGCACCGTCAGCTTACCGGCCGGGACAATGCCAACATCTTAGCCATGGCACGGCACATCTCTGATCTGGGCGTTCCGCTCTGGATCCGGCATGTGCTGGTGCCCGGCCTCACCGATGACGAGGAGGGCCTGCGCAGGACCGCAGATTTCATCCGCAGCCTGAAAACGGTGCAGCGGGTGGAGGTGCTCCCCTACCACACGCTGGGGCTGTTCAAGTGGCAGAAGCTGGGCATCTCCTATCCCCTGCCCGATGCTGTTCCCCCCACGGCGGAACAGGTCCGCCGGGCGGAGGAATTGTTGGAAGTGGCTAAGTACCCCGGCTGAACTGCACCGGCAGGGTAGACTGGGAAAGCTTCATCCTGACTTAAACAAAAAGAATGACCCTCTCTATCACGCTGACGTATGCCCGCTCCCTTTTGTGGGAGGTGGCACTGCGAAGCAATGATAGAGAGGGTCGTTTATTTTTCTTCACTTCCGGCGTGATACACCTGCAGATACACCCTTTTGCGCTCGGCATCCGTGTTCTCTGCCAGCTGCTGGCAGAAACGCTCATCCTCGAACAGGGCGACCACATTGGGCGCATAGCGGGTGCCGCTCTGGGCCCGCAGCTCTTCCAGCAGCGTGCGGAAGGGCTTGGCAAGGTTGTAGCACCGACCGATATTATCGGTGGCGGCATCCAGCGAGTCTGCCACGCTCAGCGCATCCACGATTCCCTTGATCTCCGGCGGGCAGGAGGGTACATCATTGGGATAGCCGCCTTTGCCGTTGTAATAGCAGTGGTGATAGAGCGCCGCCAGGGCCAGCGTTCTTCCGCAGCCCATTCTATTCAGAATGTCAGCGCCGGTCCTTGGGTGGCTCTGGATGCAGAAAAATTCCTCATCCAGCAGGCGGCGGGCGTTGTTGTCGATGTACATCAGAACGGCACACTTGCCAAGGTCGTGGTACAGGCCGCACTCATAGGCCGTCTGGCAGAGCTCTTCCCGCCGGGCCTGCACCTCGGCCGCGCTCCTGCAGCCCAGCAGGCCCACCAGTGTTTCGGGCCGTGTCTCGATCTGCCGCTGCAGCAGGGCACGGGTCAGCTCTGCCACCATCAGCGAGTGGACATAGGTCGGCTTGTGCCCGGCCAGGATACTGCCCAGCATCCGGCGGTTCGCCGTTTCATCTGAGCTGGTGTTGATCTTGCTCAACTCCCAAGCAGCAGAGTTTACCACACGGGGATACTGGCTGGCCGGCATCTGTTCCAGATACTGATCCGCAGAACGGCGTACCTGCTCCACGGTTGCACGATATCTCTGTGCTCCCGCCTCGTCCAGACGTTCTGCATAGACCGAAAGATAGGCCGCCAGAACCAGCTTCCGGTTGATGGCCTCGGCAGAATAATCATCCTGCGCCACGCTTCCCGCCGATTCCAGAAGGATCTTGACCACGTCTTCCAGGCTGCCCACCCCGGCATGGTAGCGGGCAGCAGCGTAAAAATAGGGCACCCGCCAGTTCTGCAGGCGCGCATCCTGACCCTTGTACTTCTTCTTGTGCCCCCAGATGTATTCCGCCGATTCCAGCACCTGCCGCGCCACCTCGGGATCCTCCTCCTGCCGCAGATGGGTCAGCAGGGTCATGCGGTCCATGTGCATGGAATAGATGTAGCTTTCCCAGGGGAACTCCGGGTCCAGCGCATGGTAATGCGCAGACTGGATGATGTCCATTGCGCGGCGGAACCGCTCCAGATACCGGCAGCTTTCCGCATGGGTGCCGCGGGACATCCCCAGCCGGGTGTTGCCCACACAGCGGATGAGATACTGCCGGGTATTCCTGTCCAGCTGTTCATACCGTGACATGTATTCAGCAGCTTCCGTAAAATAGACCTGGATCGCATCTCCCAACAGGTTGATGCCAGTTCCCTCATCCCGGACGTTCATATAATGCAGGGTGATGCCTGTGTAGTACAGCTCCCTGACGATCATGGGCACGTCTTCCCGGCTGCGGGCCGCTGCCAGCAGCAGCTGATGCACCTTGAACGCCACGCCCATATCCTCGCTGTTCGCATAGTTGAACAGCCTGCCTGCAAAGGCACTCAGTCCCTGGATATCCGTTTCGGTCAGGGAGGCAGGGTCACGGTCGTAGACAAGCTGCGCCAGCAGTGCCTCATTCTGCCGCATCAGGGCGTTGCATCTCAGCGCGTTGGTCTGGATCTCTTCCAGCACGGCAGTGGGAGCTTTGCCCTCCGGAAAGCTGGGCCGGGAGATCGAGCGCACAACGCGCAGATCCCGAATATACTGTTCAAAAGCCTCTGCCTGTGTGCACTCCATCTCATCAGCCCCTTTTGTCGAAGTCCGTCGTTCGATTTGAAAACTATAATTCAGTATACGGTATTTTTCGGCAGAAATCAACTGATTTTCGCAGATTTTTTATCCCCCCCCCCCCGAATATTTTTACGCATTCATACGTCATTTTTGCATAAAATACACTTTTACCGGGGGATCGGGTGCGTCCGGTTTATGAAATTGCTTCCGGCAGCTGCATCCATTTGCCCTTCCAGGCGTAGAGCACCATCAGCACTGCACCCACAGCCCAGGACACCGGGTAGACCAGCAGCACACCCTCAATGCCTGCAAACAGGGGCAGGGCAAACTGGATCCAGACAATACGGAACAGGCACAGGGAGATCAGCAGCACCACCATGGGCGGCACGCTCTTGCCGGTGCCGCGCACCGTACCGGCAAGGCCCTGCAGGATGCCCAGCATCCAGTAGAAGGGGCAGAAATAGAGCATACAGATCTTGCCGTAGGCAATGACCGTTTCATCGCCGGTGAACAGGTGCATGATGGGGTCCTGGAAGATGAGCAGCAGGATGCCGGTCAGGATGGTGTAAACGATGCACATGCCCAGGGTGACAAAGGTGCCCTTTTTGACACGGTCGATTTTGCCCGCACCAAAGTTCTGGCCCACAAAGGTGGTGGCCGCCATGCCGAAGCTCAGCACAGGCAGAATGTTGAAGCCATCCACCTTCATATAGGCGGCAAAGCCTGCCATGGCAGCGGCACCATAGCCGTTGACGCTGACCTGCACCAGCACATTGGAAAGGGAGATGACCATGTTCTGGATACCGGTGGGCAGGCCCACCTTGATGATGCGGACCGCCATCTTTTTGTGCACGCGCACTTCCTTTGCCGTCACGCGGTAATCGTCCTCCACCCGCATCAGAAACCGCAGGGAGAGCACACAGGACACCAGCTGGCTGATATCGGTGGCAATGGCCGCACCGGCCACGCCCATCTTGCATCCGGCGATCAGGACAAGGTCGAGGACGATGTTGGTGATGGAGGCAACGCCCAGGTAGAGCAGGCTCCGCTTGGAGTTGCCGGCGGCGTTCAGGATACCGGCCGCCATGTTATACACCACGCTGAACAGCACGCCGCCAAAATAGAGCCGCATATAGAGCACCGCATCCTCCAGCACCTCTGCGGGGGTGTTCATGGCGGTGAGCAGGGCCCGGCTGACGGCAATGCCGCACACGGTCAGGATCGCACCCAGAATGGCCGAAAGGGCCAGCGAGGTGTGCACCGCAGTGTGCGCGCCCTCCCTGTCCTTGGCTCCCAGAAACTGGGACACCACGACACCGGCACCCACGGCAATGCCCTGGCTGAACCCGATGAGCAGGAAGATGGGCGAGCCGCTGGAGCCGACCGCTGCCAGCGCGTTGCTGCCCACAAAGTTGCCCACGATGATGGAATCGGCGGTGTTGTACAGCTGCTGCAGCATGTTGCCCAGGATCAGCGGCACCGAGAAGAGCAGGATGCTCTTCCAGATGCTGCCCTCTGTCATCAGCCGTGATTTTTTCTTTTCTTCTAAAATCGTCTGTGCCATAATGTTTCCTTTTTCACGCAAAGCTTCAGCTCATATATCAATCGTCATACAAATAAACGATACCTTGTTTCTGCCAAAAAGTCAAGCAAAAGCGTAAAAAGGGGCGTTTTTACCGGTTCCACCCTATTTCCACCCTCTTGCCGCTGGGTCCAGCATCTCGGCAGCGGAGTAGACCAGAGCGTTGCAGACTGCAGCGGCCACGGTGCTTCCGCCCTTGCGGCCCATGGCCGCGATGGCAGGCACGCCGTGGGCTGCACAGGCGGCAAACAGCGTCTCCTTGCTTTCCACCACATTCACAAAGCCCACCGGCACGGCGATGACCAGGGCAGGCCGCAGCCCGGCCTCGACCTCTTCCGCAATGGTCAGCAGGGCGGTGGGGGCATTGCCCACCGCAAGAATGGCCCCGGGGTGCTCCTGCGCCGCGCGGTGCATGGAGGCCACTGCCCGGGTGGTTCCGGTCTCGGCTGCGACCCGCGCCACCTCGGGGTCCGCCATATAGCAGAGGGCACTGCCGCCCAGCCGGGCAAGGGCAGGCTTGGAAATGCCCGAAAGCGCCATGTTGGTGTCGGTGATGATGGGAGTTCCGGCCCGCAGGGCGGCCACACCTGCCGCCACAGCCCCCGGCGTGAAGCGCAGATTTTTCGCATAGTCAAAGTCGGCGGTGGTGTGGATGACCCGCTTGACCACAGCGGCAGTCTCGGGCGGCGGGGTCAGGCCCAACGCTTCCAGCTCTGCCGTGATGATGGAAAGGCTTGTCCGCTCAATGTCGGCGGGCAGATGATGTTGTGGGATCATTGTGCATTCCTCCGCGGGTTCTCCAACCCCATGGCCGCGTAAACGGCATCCAGATCCAGCGCGCCGCGCACGCCATCGGCCAGCAGGTCAAATTGCTGCTGGCGGTACTGCTCCATCGGGATGAGGGCGGCACTGTCCGGCGCAATGCCCTTGCGCTGGCAGAGCAGGGCCACCAGCTTCTCGGTAAGCTCCCCGGTATCAAACAGGCCGTGCAGGTAGGTGCCGAACACATTGTCCTGCACGCAGCCCTCGGGTGTGCCGTCTGCCAGTGTGCAGAAGGGCACACCCTGCACCTCGGTGCGGCCGGTGTGGATCTGGTATCCGGTCAGGGCCGCACCCGCAAAGGGGGCGGCGGTCACGGCGGCAGTGTCCTGGGTGCGGTGCTTCTGGCCGGTAAAGACCGTGTGGGTGGGCAGCAGCCCCAGCCCCCGCACGGTCTGCGCCGTACCACTCTCCGTGCCCTCAGGGTCGGCCAGCGTCTCGCCCAGCATCTGATACCCGCCGCAGACCCCCAGCACCGGCGTGCCGCTGGCCGCCAGCTTCAACAGGGCTGCTTCCAGCCCGGACTGCCGCAGCCAGAGCAGGTCATCCACAGTGTTCTTGGTGCCGGGCAGAATGACGAGATCCGGTGTGCCCAGCTGGCGGGTATTCTGCACATACCGCACGCCCAGCAGCGGGTGCTGCTCCAGCGGCATGAAATCGGTAAAGTTGGAGATGTGCGGCAGGCGGAGGATGGCCGCATCCAGCGGGTGGACCGCTTTGCCCGCATCCAGCCGGGTGGAAAGAGAATCCTCATCCTCAATGTCCACCTTCAGGTAGGGCACGACCCCCAGCACCGGCAGCTGCGTTTTTTCTTCCAGCATAGCAAGGCCGGGGCGCAGGATCTCCACATCGCCGCGGAATTTATTGATGAGCAGCCCCTTGATGCGGGCGCGCTCCTCTGGCTCCAGCAGCGCCACCGTGCCGTACAGCTGGGCGAACACACCGCCCCGGTCGATGTCTCCCGCCAGCAGAACGGGGGCATCCACCAGCCGGGCAAGGCCCATGTTGACGATATCGTCTGCCTTCAGGTTGATCTCCGCCGGGCTTCCGGCCCCCTCGATGACGATGATATCCACGGCTTCGGCCAGACTGTTGTAGGCTGAGAGGATCTCCGGGATGAGCGCTCTTTTCATTTTGAAGTAGGCGGCGGCGGGCATCTGGCCCCGCACCTCGCCGTTCACGATGACCTGACTGCCCACGTCACTGCTGGGCTTGAGCAGGATGGGGTTCATCCGCACATCCGGCTCGATGCCTGCGGCCTGCGCCTGCACCACCTGTGCCCGGCCCATTTCCAGCCCATCCCGGGTGACAAAGCTGTTCAGCGCCATGTTCTGGCTCTTGAAGGGAGCCACGCGGTAACCGTCCTGCGCAAAAATGCGGCAGAGGGCGGCGCACAGCAGGCTTTTGCCTGCACCGCTCATGGTTCCCTGCACCATGATGCACTTTGCCTTGCTCATTCCAGCACCTCCGCAAGAAGTTTCAAAAGCTGTTCGTTTTCAGATCCGGTGCGCACGGCGGTGCGGTACCAGCCGGGGCCCAGCCCGGGGTAGTTCGCACAGCTGCGCAGCACAGCACCCCTTTGCCGCAGGGCTTCTCCCAGCGTCTCCGGGGCCTGAAACAGCAGGTAATTTGCCCTGCCGTCCAGCACCCGCAGGCCCAGCGCCCGCAGCCCGGTCGTCAGGCGGGGCCGCTGTTCGGCAATGAGGGCCCGGACCTTTTCCACATACGCCGTCTCCTCCAGCGCGGCAAGCCCCGCCGTCTGCGCCAGACTGGACACGCCCCAGGGCTGGCCGCAGGCCTGCATCTGTTCCAGCAGCGCTGTGTCGGCACTCAGGGCATAGCCCAGCCGCACGCCCGCCATGCCGTAAAGCTTGGTGAAGGCTTTCAGGATGACCAGATCTCCCTCCCCCAGCAGGCCTTTTGCCGTGTGCAGGGCATGGTCGGGCAAGAAATCGAGGAAGCATTCGTCCACCACCAGCAGAGTGCCGCACGCCGCGCAGCGGCGGAGGATCTGCTCCACCAGCGGCAGGGCCGTCAGCTGGCCGGTGGGGTTGTTGGGCTGGCAGAGGAATACCATGTCCACCCCCGGACGGATGGCCGCACAGAACGCATCCGTGACTGCAAAGTCCTCCTGCTCCCGCAAAAAGAAGCGTTCCACCGTGCAGCCGATGCTTTTCAAGGCAGTGGCATACTCCGCAAAGGTGGGTGCGGTGACCAGCGCCCGGCGGGGCTTTTTTGCCCAGACCAGCCGGAAGATGAGGTCTGCCGCCCCATTGCCGCAGAGGATCTGCTCCGCCGGCACGCCCTCATGGAGCGCCAGCTTTGCCCGCAGCTCCCGGCACAGAGGGTCGGGGTAGCGGTCGGCCGTGGGCAATGCCGCCGTGATGGCCCGGGCCACCCCTTCCGGCAGGCCCAGCGGGCTGACGTTGGCCGAAAAATCCAGCGGGTCCCGCCCGAACTCGGCCCGGTAACCGGCCCAATCGCCGCCATGTACTAGTTGCATGTTCGTTCTCCTTTTCCTGGATGGTTCTGGATCCCAGCTCTTGGCTCCCCCTTTGGGGGAGCTGTCATGCAAGGCATGACTGAGAGGGTGAGGTGGTTACAAAAAAGCCCGTATTGCCACGCCCCACGCCAGTGCAAAAGCGCTTGCCACGTACATCATCTGGTTGGCACGCAGGATATCCTCCGGTTCAATGGGGCGCAGCGGATCACCGATGGTGGGCTTGGCGTAGTATTCGCCAAAGTAATAGGCGGGCCCGGCCAGCTGCACCCCCAGCGCACCGGCGCAGGCGCTCTCGGTCTGGGCGCTGTTGGGGCTGGCGTGGTTGCGGCGGTCCCGCCGCCAGATCTTCCACGCCCCTTTTGCGTCATTGCGGGTAAAGGCCGCGGCAGCCACCCACAGCAGGGCGGCAAGGCGGCTGGGAAGGTAATTTGCCGCATCGTCCAGCTTGGCAGGGATGCGGCCAAAGTAGAGGTATTTTTCGTTTTTGTAGCCCAGCATACTGTCCATCGTGTTGATGGCCTTGTAGGTCAGGGCCAGCGGTGCCCCGCCGATGAGCATATAGAGCAGGGGCGCGATCACGCCGTCGCTGGCGTTTTCGGCCACCGTCTCCACAGCGGCTCTGGTCACCCCCTCCAGCGTCAGATCCTGGGTGTCCCGCCCCACGATGCGGCTGACCGCCCTGCGGGCGGCAGGCAGGTCGGGCTTGACCAGTTCCCGGTAAACATTGGTGCTCTCCTGCGCCAGCCCCTTTGCGGCCAGTGCCTGCCCGCACCAGAACATCTGGACGGCCAGCCCCAGCCACGGGCTGATACGGGCAGCCCCCAGGCAGACAAGGCTCGTCAGCAGAAAGGTGCCCACCGGCAGGCAGAAGGCCACAATGGCACCGCCCAGCAGTTCCCCCTGAGGCGTTTTGGGCAGGCGGGCCCGCAGGCGCTTTTCCAGCGCCGAGATGGCCTTGCCCATGTACACCACCGGGTGGGGCAGCCAGGCCGGGTCGCCCAAGAGGCAGTCCAGCACAAAACCGCCGAGTACTGCGTATTCGATCATCGGGCATCCTCCTTTGTGTACTGCACAGTCTTCAGCAGGTGCAGCGCCCGCTGCTCCGCCCAATCTCCTGCATCCAGAACGTAGCCGCCCGCGTTGGGGGCGCACCAGTGGTAATAATCCGCATGGGGCAGGGCGTAGCGCTCCATGGCAGCCATCTGGGTGCCGCCGTGGGCCAGAATGACCAGTGTCTCTTCCCCATCGGCAAGGGCCCTGTCCACCAGTGCGGCAAAAGCCCTGCACACCCGCTCCGAAAAAACAGCCTTGGTCTCGCCGTCCGGGCAGGGGCTTTCGCAGTTGGCGTTCACCCAGGCCAGATAATCCGGGTCGTGCTCCATCTCAATGAAATTGCGGCCCTCAAAGCTGCCGAAGCACATCTCCTGCAGGTCTTTCACCTCCACGAGCCTTGCACCCGGGAAGAGCACCTCCGCGGTCTGCCGGGTGCGGCAGAGCGGGGTGATATAGACCGTTTCCGGCCGGAGATCCGCCTGCCGCAGCTGGGCGCGGCCCGCGGGGCACAGGGGGATATCCCGCTGGCCCTGATAGCGCTTTTCGGCGTTGTAGGCCGTCAGGCCATGGCGCAGAAGATAGATCAGCATGGGGGCAGTTCTCCTTTCAATACTGTGGGGATGCCGCAGAACATCTGCACCACGCACCCGGCCCGGGCCGCCAGCAGGCAGGCCAGCCGCCCGGCGGCTTCCCGGGCGGCCCGCTCCCCTGCGTCCATGGGCACCACGCCGCCGCCCACCTCGGTGGCCATCACGATATCATAAGCGGAGAGCTCCTCCGCAAGCTTTTCCAGATCCTCAGCCTCTGCGGCCAGGGCCTGCACCTCCGCAATGCGGGTGCCGGGCAGGCGCTGGGCAAAGGTGCGCTTGCCGCTGTACAGCGGCCCGGTGATAAAGATCATAACAGTCCTCCCCACTGGCAGGCACACAGCGCCGCCAGCATCCACAGCTCGGCTTTCTGCAAAAACCACCCGGCCAGATCGCCGGTGATGCCGCCAAACTGCTTGTCCGAAACAACATGATAGCGTGCAAACACAAGAAACGCCGCCAGCACCAGCGCCCAGCCGCCCAGTGCCAGCAGGGCGGCGCTGAGCAGAGCGGCCAGCACCATCAGCACCCGGCGGACAGTAGTTCGATCCGCCGCCGTGGCAAAGGTGTGGGCAAGGCCGGTGTTCTTTGCCATCGGGAACGATGCCACGGCCAGGCCCGAAAGGGCCCGTTCCAGCACAAGGGCCAGTGTCCAGCACAGGCCCACCCGGGGCGTAAAGTCCACGCAGGCGCAAAGGGCAAGGTAGGCCGCAAAATAACTGCACAGCCGGATCACCGCAAAGGCACCGCAGTGGGGGTCTTTGAGGATCTCCAGCTTCTTTTCCCGGTCGCCATAGCTGGAAAGTGCATCGCAGGTGTCGGCATAGCCATCCAGGTGGATGCCGCCCGTGACCCAGACCGGGATCAGGCAGAACCCCGCCGCTTTTGCGGGCATCGGCAGGGGCAGAGCGCCGCACAGGCACCACAGCCCGCCAATGACCACCCCGATGAGCGGGAAGGCACACATGGCATACCGCATGTTTTTCTGGTTCCACGCGAACTGCGGCACCGGCAGGGCCGAAAACATGGCAAAGGCCACTGCAATGGTCTGCAATCCAATCATTTTTCCACTCCTTTATAATAGACCGGGATGCCGCACACCACCCGCACCACATGGTCAGCCCGGGCGGCAAGGGCATTGTTCACCTGCGCCAGCGCTTTCAGGTAGCGCCCGGTGTCGCCTGCATAGTCGGCACCGCCGCTGAACACCTCGTTGGAGACCACGATGAGGTGCGCGCATTGTCCGGCCAATTGGTCCAGTCCTTCCAAAATAGCCGAAGCGGCATTTTCTCCCGCCCCGGCGGGGTCGTAGAGCTCGTTGGCGGTCAGGTTGCCCAGATCCTCCAACAGCACAGTTCCCCGGGCAGGCAGACGGATGTTCTCCAGATGCAGGGGGCACTCCACGGTCTCAAACTGCTTTGCCGCCCGCATCTTCCGGTGCTTTTCCACCCGGGCGGCACATTCCGCATCCCACACCTGCATGGTGGCGATGTAATAGCGCGGAAGCGCGGTTTTCATCACCAGGCTCTCGGCATACCCGCTCTTGCCGCTGGCGGCACCGCCCAATACCAGCGTCAGCATTGGGGGGTGTACGGCGTGATGCCGCCCTCCGTGAAGGAATAGCAATCGCGGTAAACGGCCAGCGCCATATCCCACAGCGGGATGCTTGCCACCGCTCCGGTGCCCTCGCCGAGATGGAGCCCGGCGGTGAGCAGAGGCACTTTGCCCAGCGCTTCCAGCACCAGCCTTGCTGCCGGTTCGGTGGAGCAGTGGCTGGCAAACACGGCCTTTTCCGCGGCGGGGCAGAGCCGCACAGCGCACAGCGCCGCCACCCCGCTGATGAAGCCATCCATCAGCACGGGCAGGCCTTCCAGCGCACCGCCCAAAAAAACACCGCACAGCCCGGCGATGTCAAACCCGCCCAGCTTGGAGAGCACATCCAGAGGGTCAGCGGCATCGGGCTGATTCCGCGCAATGCCCCGCCGGATGGCATCCAGCTTGCGGGCAAGCCCCGCGTCGGAAAGGCCCGCACCACGGCCTGTCATCCGCTCCACGGGCTGACCCAGCAGAACCGCAGCCACGGCGCTGGAGGTGGTGGTGTTGCCAATGCCCATCTCCCCCGTGGCCAGCAGCTGCACCCCCGCCGCCTTCTGCGCCCGGACAAGCCCGATGCCCGCCGCAATGGCATCCACCGCCTGCTGACGGGTCATGGCAGGGCCGGTGGTGAAATCCGCCGTCCCGGCGGCAATGCGGCAGTTCTGCACCCCGGGCACCGGCTCCCCGGCCATGCCAAGGTCCACAGGCACCACTTCGCAGCGGGCCGTTTTTGCCATCTGGCAGACACTGGTGCGCCGGGCGGCAAGGTTCTCGGCCACGGCCCGGGTCACGCTCTGGTCCGTCTGGCTCACGCCCTGCGCCACCACGCCGTTGTCGGCGCAGAGCACCAGCACGGCCCGGCGGGAAAACGCCAGCTCTGCCGTACCGGTCAGGGCGGCGGCATCCTCCAGCATGGTCTCCAGCCTGCCCAGCCCGCCCAGCGGCTTGGCCAGGCTGGCCCAGTGAGCATGGGCGGCGGTGCGTGCGATCTCGTCCGGCCGGGTGATCTTGGAAAGAAGCTGTTTCAGTTCAAGCTCTGTCATTGGTCCTGTTCCTCTTGATGATAGTGTGCTGCGGCATCCACGAACCGCCGGGGCAGGGCCGTGCCCGCCCAATACAAATGCGGGAAGCCCGCATAGAAATGCTCGTTTGCAAAGCCGCAGTCCCATTGTTTCCCGTTGGGCTTTGCGGCGGTAAAGCCGGTGCCGTTGTCTGTGGAATCCCAGTGGTGGAACTCGTGCACGGGCAGACGCTCCCCGGCGCGGAACAGCATACTGTCGGCGTGGGCAGTCAATGCCGCGTATCCAAACCGTACCAGCCGCCCCACCCGGAAGCCCTGCCCCGGCAGGACACCTGCCATGGGCCAGCGTTCCCCGTTGGCATCCTCCAGGCTCTGGCCCAGATAGAGAAAGCCCCCGCACTCGGCCACCGTGGGCAGACCGCGCTCCACAGCCCGGCGCACAGAGGCCAGCATGGAGCGGTTCGCGCTCAACTGCCCGGCATACAGCTCCGGGTAGCCGCCGGGCAGATAGAGCCCGCCGATCTGCTCCGGCAGGGCGGGGTCCTGCAGGGGGCTGAACCAGCAGAGCTCCGCCCCCGCCCGCTCCAGTGCTTCCAGCGTTTCGGCGTAGGTGAAGCAAAACGCCGCATCCCTTGCAACGGCAATGGGAACGCGGGGGCGCTGTTCCTCTGCTCCCTGGGGCGGCAACTCTCCCGCAGGGGGGAGCCTGTCGGTGTACGCCAAAGGCGCTGCGCCTTCGGTCAGGGCAAAAAGCTTCTCCCAATCCACCACCAGCGCATCGGCCATCCGGCTGATCTTCTGCTGTAAGTCCGCGATCTCCCCGGCAGTTTTCAGGCCTAAGTGGCGGCTCTCAAGGGCAGCATCCGGCAGGTGGGGCAGATAGCCCAGCACCGGCAGGCCGGTCTCCCGTTCCAGCATGGGAGCCAGCAGAGCATACAAATGGGGGGCGCAGTCATTGAGCAGGATGCCCGCCAGATGGCTGGGGGTGCGGAACTGCTTCAGTCCGTTGATCTGGGCCGCCAGCGTCAGGCTGGCCCCTCTGGGCTGGACCACCAGCAGCACCGGCAGGCCCAGCGTATCGGCCAGATGCCAGGCACTGGCGGTATCACTCACGCCGCCCAGTCCATCGTAAAAGCCCATAGCACCCTCGCACACGGCTGCCCCGTGCCCGGCGGCGGCCTGCGCATAGAGCGCGCGCACGGTCTCCGGCGCGGAGAAAAACAGGTCGAGGTTGTGGCTCTCCACCCCCAGCACGGCCCGGTGAAACATGGGGTCGATATAGTCCGGCCCGCTCTTGAAGGAGCAGGGGTCCTGCCCCCGCCGCTTGAGCGCCGCCAGTAGGGCGCAGGTCAGTGTGGTTTTGCCGCTGCCGGAACAGGGCGCGGCCACAAGAAATTGGATCATTTACGTTCTCCTGTGATAAGGAAGATGGGGTTATTGGCCATCAGCAGGTGGAGCCTGCCCGCAGGCCGGGTGCGGCTGACCGAGATCTGCGTCACCTCCGCAGCAAGGCCGTGGGCAGTCAGTGCGGCCACGGCGGCGCTCAGCGTTTCCAGCGCAATGGCAGAGATGCAGATGCGGGCGTTCGGATTCCGGGCAAGCACCGTGTCCACCACAGCCTCCATGCCCCCCTTGGTCCCGCCGATGAACACGGCATCCGGAGCGGGCAGGTCAGCCAGCGCAGCGGGGGCGCGGCCCTCCACCAGTGTCAGGTTGCAGGCGTGGAACGTTTCCCGGTTCTGCCGGATGAGCCCGCAGGCCTCCGGATCACACTCCACGGCATACACATGCCCCCGGGGTGCGGCCAGCGCCAGCTCCACGCTCACGCTGCCGGTGCCCGCCCCCACATCCCACAAGGTATCGCCGGGCTGCACGGCCAGCTTGGCCAGCGCCGCCGCCCGCACCTCCTGCTTGGTCATGGGCACCTCTCCCCTGTGGAAGGCTTCATCCGGGAAGCCGGGCACCCGCCGGGGCGGCTGAGGAACGTGTTCCACAAGCAGAACGCTCAGGCTTGCAAACTGCTTTTGCGCAAATTCCTGCGCCGTGCCGAACAGGATCTTTTCCTCTGCCCGGCCCAGCTCTTCGCCCACCAGCACATGGGCATCGCCCAGCCCGGCAGCAGCCAATCGGCCGCAGAGGGAGGCAGGCGTTTCTGCCCCGCCGGTCAGGAAAAACACAGGCTTTCCCCCGGCCGTCAGGCATTCGGCCACCGGGTCGCAGGCACAGCCGTGGGCCGAGACCAGCTTCCACTCCTGCCAGGAGCGGCCCACCGCAGCGGCCAGCAGCTGAACGCTGGAAAGCCCCGGCAGCACCCGGCAGGAGATGCCAAAGGCCCGCAGCATCGGCAGCAGCTGGGCCGCACCGGAATAAAACCCGGTGTCGCCGCTGTACACAAGGGCAGCATCCACCTCCGGGTCAGCCGCCAGCGCGGCAAGGACATCCTCAGGCTGATACAGGGCCTTCCGGTGATCCGTGCAGCCCTGCGGCAGCTGTTCCAGCAGGCGCTTTGCCCCCAGGATCAGTCCGGCGTTCTGCAGGGCGGCAAGGCCCTGCGCGGTCAGGCTTTCCGGCGTGCCCGACCCCATCCCGATGAGTGTGATCATTGCAGCATCTCCTTACAATGTGTCAGGATCTGTTCCGCCGTTTCGCCCTGCTCGGCCGGGCGGCGGATGACGATGAGCTGAGCCCCGGTGTCCTGCGCTGCCCGGGCTTTTTCTTCAAAGCCGCCCGCCGCGCCGCCATCTTTGGTAACGAGGAAGCGGATGGCAAACTGCTCCATCAGCGCCCGGTTCAGCGCATAGGAGAACGGCCCCTGCATGGCGATGATGTTCTTATGGGGGATATCTGCCCCCTCGCAGGCGGCAATGCCCTCCCGGGTGGGCAGGACACGGGGAAAAAGCCGTGCCGGTTCCAGCACAGCAAAGGCAGAAAGCTCCTTGGCCCCGGTGGCAAGCAGGACATTTCCCTGCGTCCGGGCCAGAAATCCCGCCGCATGGGCCGCAGAGGCAAACACCATGCTCCCGGCAGGCAGCGGGCTTTCGGGCCGGAGCAGGCGGCGGTACTCCGTGCCCGCTGTTTTGCAGGCTGCCCGGATGTTCCGGGTGGCCTCCACGGCATAGGGATGGGTCGCATCCACACAGAGGTCAGCCCCTTGCAGCAGGGCGGTCATCTCCTCCGGGGTCAGCCGCCCGCAGTGGACGGTGATGCCGGACCTTTCGCCCTGTTCCTCGGCCCCCAGCGGGGTGGCCACGCTGACCAGTACCTCGGCCCCCAGTGCGGCCAGCTGCTTTGAAAACACACGGCCCTCGGTGGTGCCGCTGAATACCACGGCCCTCATGCGCGGTACCCCCGCGGCGTGACCATCCGCCCGCTCAGCTGGCGGGTCTGGGCGTTGCCGACAAACACGGTGGTGAACATATCCACCGGGGTGGTTTCCAGCGCAGCCAGCGTCAGAACGCGGCTTTCCTGCCCCTCCCGGCCAATGTTCCGCACAATGCCGCAGACCGTTCCGGGTGCTTTGCCGTTTGCCAGCAGGATGCGCACCGCCCGCGCCAGATAGTCCGGCCGCCCCTTGGAGGAGGGGTTGTACAGCGCGATGCAGAAATCCCCCATGGCTGCTGCCGCCAGCCGCCGCTCAATGACCTCCCAGGGCGTAAGCCGGTCAGAGAGGGAGAGCACACAGAAATCGTGGGCCAGCGGGGCACCCAGCACCGCACCGCCGCTCAGGGCGGCGGTCAGGCCGGGCACCACCTCCACCGTCACGTCCGGGAAGTGCTCGGCCAGCTCCAGCAGAGGGCTTGCCATGCCGTAGACCCCGGCATCTCCCGAGCAGACCAGCGCCACCGCCCTGCCGCTCCGGGCCGTTTCCAGCGCCCAACGGCAGCGGTCGATCTCCTTGGTCATGCCGGTGGAATAATAGAGCTTGTCCGGGAAGTAGGGGCGCACCAGATCCAGATAGACCGTATAGCCGCACAGCACCTCGGCTTGCGTTAAGGCGCTCTGCGCCTGTGCGGTCAGAAACCGGGGATCCCCGGGCCCAAGCCCGACAACAAAAACAACATTAGGCATCCTGCCACCTCCAATCCGGGGCAAAGGGACGAAGCGCCAGCGCAAAGGTCACGCCGTTGCCCGCCTGTTTGGGAAGAATGATCGTGCCGCCTGCCGCCAGCACCGCCGCCCGCTCGCAGACATTGTCCACACCGGTCACGCTCCGGACAAAGGCCGAAGGTGTGAACTGCCCGGGGGCATTCTGCAGCTGTGCGGCAGAATAGAACTGCACCGGCCAGCCGTGGGCTCTGCAAAATTCCAGCAGACCCGGCTCATGGGCTTTCAGGTCGATGCTGGCTGCCGCCGTGATGCACACTGCTGCAAGGCCGTGGGCCGCACAGAACTGTGCAAAGGCCGCTTCCAGCTGTGCGGCGCTGGTCCCCCGCCTGCACCCGATGCCCAGCACACCGATCTTCGGGATCAGGTGCAGCGCATCGCCCGCCGGGAAAAGGGTCAGGGCAAAGTCGGCGCGCTCTGCCTCCCCCGCCGGGACCACCCCGGCAGGGGCCTGCCCGGCAATGGGGAATTCTGACCGGTACCGCACCGGCCCGCCCGCCAGCAGTCTGCTGCTGACGCGCTTGATGCGCCCCGGCTCCAGCACGGCGCAGTTCTGGTGCCTGGCCCACTCATCCACGGCAAACACACCGTTGGCATCGGTGGCCGTGGTAATGACCGGCACCGCACCGCAGACCGCCGCCAGCGCCCGGACCAGATCGTTGGCCCCGCCCAGATGCCCCGAAAGGATCGGCACCGCAAAATGACCACACTCGTCCAGCACCACCACGGCAGGGTCCACCGCCTTGCTCCGGCAGTGGGGCGCAATGGCCCGCACCGCTATGCCCACAGCCCCCACAAAGATCAGGGCATCCGCATGGGCGAACTGCTCTGCAGCCCAATCGGCAAGGCCGGGCCCGCCATGGCCGCAGCGGTCTACGGTGCCGGGCAGGGCACCGGCCAGCTTTTGGGCCAGCGCCAGCCCTTTTTCCGTAAAGGCGAGATAGGCGCGGGTCACTGGTCTGCCCCCTTGCGGAACTCCGTCGTAAAGGTTGGGTCGTAGAGCTTGCTCCGCTCATACCGGGTGCCCAGAAATTCCCCCACCACGATGAGCGCCGTCTTGGTGATGCCGTTGGCGCGGGTGCTCCCGGCCAGCGTGCCCACGGTGCAGCGCACCACCTTCTGCTCCGGCCAGCTGGCCTTATAGACCACGGCGGCAGGAGTCTCCGGCGTGTAGGCTCCGCCTGCCAGCAGGGCCTGCTGCACCTTGTCGATGAGGCCGATGGAAAGGAAGATCACCATGGTTGCCCCATGGGCGGCAAGGCTGGCCAGCTTCTCCTTTTCCGGCACCGGGGTGCGCCCCTCCATCCGGGTGATGATCACGGTCTGGCTGATGGTGGGCAGGGTGTACTCGGCGTTCAGCGCCGCCGCCGCCCCGCAAAAGCTGGACACGCCGGGGGTATCATCGTAGGGGATGCCATCCGCATCCAGTGCGTCCATCTGCTCCCGGATGGCCCCATACAGGCAGGGGTCGCCGGTGTGGAGCCGCACGGTGGTCCTGCCTGCGGCTTCCACCCGGCGCATCACGTCCAGCACCTGTTCCAGTGTCATCTCGGCGCTGTTGTAAACGGCACTCTCCGGCTTCGCCAGCCCCAGCAGAGCCGGGTTGACCAGACTGCCCGCATAAATGATGCAGTCGGCTTCCTGCAGCAGGGCCGCGCCCCGCCGGGTGATGAGGTCAGGTGCGCCGGGGCCTGCGCCTACAAAATGTACCATCTCAATGCTCCTTCCATTCGTTCAGCAGTTGTGCGGCAGTGTCGGTGGCTCCCAGTGGGCCGTGCTGGTTGGAAAACAGCACCGCCCCCACCCGGAACGCCCCGCAGGCCCGCCGGTCAAGGTGGAGCTGGACTGCCCGCAGCAGGCTTTCCAGCACCGGAGCCCGCAGGCCGGCGCTGTCCAGGAGTTCCAGGCAGGCATCGGTGGTGGCAGCGTTCATCAGGGCGGCGCAGACTTCCCGGGAAGCGCCGCAGAGTGCCGCATGGGTGCAGAACAGCTCGGTGCGGCAGTCAGCAGTGTGGGAATGGGTGTTCATAATGCCGCCCGCCACCTTGACCAGCTTGCCCACATGGCCCACCAGAAGCACCTCTTCAAAGCGGGCCGCTGCAGCCATATCCAGCGTGTCTCCAATAAAGTTCGAGGTTTTCACCACCGGAACAGCGTGAAACTCCGGGTATCTTTCGTGCAGATAGTCCAGCCCGTAATTGCCGGGGGCCAGGATGAGCCGCCTGGGGCTGCCCGCCCGGAGAGCAGCCTGATTCATTTCCAGCTGGATGGTGTCCAGGATCGCCTGCTGGCTCATAGGCTCCACAATGCCGCTGGTTCCCAGCACCGAAAGCCCGCCCTCGACCCCGATGTGGGGGTTGAAGGTACGCTTTGCCACCTCTTCCCCTCCCTCGATGGAGATGGTCACGGCAAAGCCGCCGGTGTAGCAGGCGCTTTCGGCTTCCCTTTGCAGGGCCTCAGCGATCATCTGCCGGGGCACATGGTTGATGGCAGCTTCCCCCACCGGCTGATCCAGCCCGGCCTTGGTCACCCGGCCCACGCCCTTGCCGCCGGAGATGCGGATCTCGGTGGTATCGGGCAGCAATTCTACGGCGGCGATCACGGGCAGGCCGGTGGTCACATCCACATCATCCCCGCCGTCTTTCTCAATGGCGCATTCGGCACCGGCTCCGGCGGGGCGGCAGTACAGCGGGGCCACCTCCACCACGATGCCCTTCGGCGTGCGCAGGGCAACGCTCTCCGGTGCATGGCCGGTGAGCAGGAGCCGCGCGGCCCCCGCCGCACCCAGCGCCGCGCAGGTGCCGGTGGTGTACCCGCAGCGGAGCAGCTTCTGCCCACTGCGGACGTAATGTTCAAACTTTGGCCCGGCAGGCTTTTCCGGGCCGAACACGGCCTCGTACTGCTCCTTGGTCAGGCTGTACAGCGCCCGGATGTTCTCTGGGGCAAAGGCCTCCTTTGGGGTCAGCACCCCCGAAACGCTGTGCGGGAACACGCAGACCACCGCATCCGCGATCTTCTGCGCCATGTCCAGCTCGTGCAGGCTGACGATCACGGCCAGCCCCCGCTCATGGGCCAGTTTCTGCAGGATGGTCAGCAGCTCGATCTTGCCCTTGACATCCAGAAAAGAGGTCGGCTCGTCCAGCAGCAAAACTCCGGGCTGCTGGCAGATGGCACGGGCCAGCAGAACGCGCTGGCGCTGGCCGTCGCTGATGCAGTTGAAATCCCGGCCCGCCAGAGGGGACGCCCCCACCAGTTCCAGCGCGTCCCGCACGGCCTGCCGGTCGGCATCGGACAGGATGCCCAGCCGCCCGGTATAGGGGATGCGCCCGGCGGCGGCAAACTCAAAGCAGGAAGTCAGCTCGGTGCGGCGGGTGTGGGGCAGCATCAGGGCCAGCTTCCGGGCCCGGGCCGGGCCGGTGTAATCGGTCAGGCTGCGGCCATCCAGCAGGACAGCCCCGCCCAGGGGGGCCAGCTGGCCCGCCAGCGTTTTGAGCAGGGTGGATTTTCCCGCGCCGTTTGGCCCGATGAGGGCCAGGATCTGCCCCGGCACCGCCCCCAGCGTGATGTCGGAAGCAAGGGGCGCGCTGCCATAGCCGATGGCCAGCTCTTTCGTTTCACAGAGGTATTTCATCGCACACCCTCCTGACCCCGGCGCACCAGCAGCCAGATGACCACCGGTGCACCAAACACTGCCGTTACGGCGCTGATCGAAAGCTCGGTGGGGGCAAACATGCTGCGGGCGATGAGGTCGCACAGCAGGCAGAAGGCCGCCCCGCCCAGGCAGCACCCGGGCAGCACCACCAGCGGCCTTGCGCTGCCGAACAGCTGCTTGACCAGATGGGGCACCGCGATGCCCACAAAGGAGATGGGCCCCGCAAAGGCCGTGACACAGGCGGCCAGCAGGCTGGAAAGCAGCACCAGCAGCCGGGAAAAGGCTTTGACATTGATGCCCACGCTCCGGGCGTAGGCCTCCCCCATCTGGTAGGCGGCCATGGGCTTGGAAAGGCAGAATGCTGCCGCCAGAGCGGGCAGCACCACCAGCGCCGCCGCCCGCACATTGCCCCAGGTCATGCCGGAAAAGCTGCCCTGAGACCAGTTGTGGAGGTTGACGATGTTGCTGTCCTGGGCAAAGGCCACCACAAACTCCGTAACGGCCGAACAGATGTAGCCGATCATTACGCCGCAGATAACAAGGATGCTCATCCGCTGCACCCGCCGGGAGACCGCCAGCACAAAGGCCATGGAGGCCATGGCCCCCGCAAAGGCGGCTGTGATCAGGGTAAGGGAGCTGGTGAGCAGGCCATGGTTCAGAAAAGCCACCATGACCAGTGCCACGGCCAGCTTGGCCCCGCTGGAAATGCCCATGACAAAGGGCCCTGCAATGGGGTTGGCAAAAAAGGTCTGCAGCAGGTAGCCCGCCGCCGAGAGCGCCGCCCCCAGCAGCACCACCATCACGGCCCGGGGCAGGCGCAGCTGGGTGATGATACCCACGCTCAAAGCGTCCTGCCCGCGGCCGGTCAGGGCCGCCAGCACTGCCCCCGGTGTCAGGGACACACTGCCCCAGAACAGATTGGCGGCAAACAGCACCGCCAGCAGCAGGGCAAGGATGCCGTAAGAAAGGATCAGGCGCTTTTTGCTGGTCATAGGTTACTCTACTTTCCTCAGAAATTGCAGGTCGGCTGGGTCGTTCTCCGTAAAGACACGGTGCAGGTCGAGCACAAAATCGACCAGCGCCATGCTCTGCTGGAAAAAGCTCTGGGTGGTGCACCAGACACTGCCGCTCTGCACGGCCTTGAACTCGGCCAGCAGGGGGCATTTTGCCACCAGTTCCTCGGTGGTGTGCACCACGCCCTCAATGGTGCTGTTGTAAAGGAGCACATCCGCATCCTTTGCACCGGCGTAAAAATCCTCCAGCGGCAGGTTCATGGTGGAAAGGTTGTTGCCGTTGTCGGTCAGGTCCGCAAAAACATAATCACCGCCCGCCATCTCGATCATCTGGGCCACATAGTCGCCGCCCTTGCGCACATTGGCAAGGTTGTTGGCTGTGATGGAGAAAAAAGCACAGCGCTTGCCGGTGGAAGCCTGCCCGGCCAGCGGTGCAAGGCGCTCCACCTGCCGGGCGAATTCCTGTTCCGCCAGCTCCTCTTTCCCCAGCAGGATGCCCCAGAACTTGAGCCATTCCAGCCGGGCCAGCGGGCCGCTCTCATAGCTGGAGCGCTCCACCAGCACCGGGATGCCAAACCGTTCCAGCTGCTCCTTGACCTCCGGGGTGTGGTAGATCATGGTGTTCTCGATGGCAAGGCCGCAGTTGGCCGCAAGGATCTTTTCATAGTCCGGGGCGCTGTACTTGCCCGCATAGGCAATGCGCCCGGCCTCCATGGCGGCTCTGGCCTCATCCAGATACCAGCCCTCCGCCTGGGTACCGGAAAGAGTCACACTGTCCAGCCCATCCAGCGCGAGGAACAGGTCCATCACCGAGGTGGAGACAAGGTAGATGTTCCGGACGGGCTGACGCAGCACCGTCACGCTCTCGGGCAGGCCTTCCACCGCAGCGGCATCCTCCGGGGTCACAAGGAACTGCTGCCCCGATTCGGTCAGGGTCAGCATGGTATAGCCGCCCTCATAGCAGTCGGCAGTAAACTGTGTGGCGTAATCCAGCGGACAGGCATGGTCAAAGACCAGTTCTTCTGTGCTGGCGGGCGCTGTCTCGGAGGCGGCGCAACCCGACAGGGCCAGTACTGTAGCAGGCAGAACGCGCAGGAATTGTTGTCTCGTCAGTTTCATCAGTTCAGCGCAAAGGTCAGCGTATACTCGATCTCATGGGGGGTGCTCATGGCTACGGTATCGGCAGTGACAGCCAGCGGGGTGCCCAGTGCAGAAACAGGGATCTCAAAGGTGGAGTTGCCCTCGGTGTTGGTGGGCAGATACTTCTCACCATCCACGATCATGTAATCATAATTGGGGCTGCTCCACCGGATGACAGCGGTCATTTTGCCGTCCGCCACGGTCAGGGCGGCAGGGCTTTCCACAGTGGCACGGCCAGAGCCGCCCTCCAGGGTCACATTGACGCTGTATTCACCGTCCGCAGGGGTCTCGGCAGCTTCCTCAGCCTTGGGCTGTGCATTGCGGATGCTCACAGTGTGGTCATACCACTTGCCCTTGGTCCCGAGGAGTGCCAGCTGGAAGTCCTGGTCCACAGCGGCCACGGGAATATCATAGCCGTAGACTTCCTCCGAGGTGCCGTCGGAGTAAGTGACGGTGTCAGTGGTAGGCAGCAGCCAGTCTGCCTTGTTGGCCTCGGCATCGGCGGCCATGCCAACGTACAGGTTGACGATCTTCTTGGAGGACAGACTGACATGGAAGGTCATCTGCCCGCTCTCCACGGTCAGGGTGCCCATGCCATTGCAGGCTTCGTTGGCGTGGAACATGCCGCTGTCGGTGTCGAACTCAGCCGTGTATACGCCGTCCGGCAGGGCGGCTTCGGTGCTTTCGGAAGCGGCGGCAGCGCTCACGGCAGAAGCGGCTTCCGAGCTGGCAGCAGAGGAAGCAGTGGAAGAAGCCCCGCCGCAGCCGGTGAGGACGGCGGCCAGCATCAGAGAAGCAACGGACAGGGAAACAAGCTGTTTGCAGTGCATAAACAAAATACCTCAAAAATTCAGAATTTGAAATGGGAGTGTTTCTCCTCATGCGGGGAAGCTCTCCATAAAAAATGCCCGAAAAGATCTCTCCCTTCGGGCATTGGAATGCGGAATATTAGCCGTTCAGGGAATCAATGGCGGCTTTGGTGTGCTCAATGTAGCGCTGCTGGATGTCCTCGATCTCACCCAGACCGGCGATCTGGCACTCCACGGACGCGAAGTCACCGGAGGCCTGGAACTGGCTCAGCCAGGAATCGTCATCCGCACCGGCCATATCGTTGTTGGCGTGGTCACCGGCAACGACCATCAGGGGGCGCAGGATGACCTTGGTGTAACCGGCGGCCTTGACAGCCTCGATGATGTTCTCGCAGGCGGTCTCCTCGGGTTCACCCTCCACCGTGCCGATGAACACGTTGCTGTAGCCCAGGGTCTGCATGGCGGTCTGCATCTGGCTGTAGCTCACCTTTGCGGTGTGGGAGGTGCCGTGGCCCATAAAGACGAAGGCGACCTTCTCCTCAGCAGCGGCCTCCAGGCTGTCGAAACCGGCATCCTTCACAGCGGCAGCGGTAACGGCCTTGGCAACAGCTTCCTTGTCGGCGTTGATGACCGCAGCATCGGCACCGACCTCGCCCAGCAGGGGCTCGGCAACGGCGACGCTCTCGAACTTGTCCTTGTACTCGTCGATCATCTCCATCATCTCGTCGTACTCTGCACCGTGCATCAGGTGGGTGGGCTGGACGACCAGGTTCTTCACGCCGTTGGCCACAGCGCGGTCCAGAGCCTGCTGCATGTTGTCGATCTTCTCGCCGTCGCGGGCCTGAACATGGTTGATGATGATCTGTGCGGTGAAGGCGCGGCGGACAGACCAATCAGGATAAGCGGCCTGCAGCGCATCCTCGATGCCCTTGATATCCTTCACTCGGCTGTCGTTGAAAGAGGTGCCGAAGGAGACCACCAGCAGCTCATTCTCGCCGATGTCGTCCTGATTGCGGCTGTCGTCCTTGGAAGCATCGCCGGTGTCGCGGCCAAAGTAGTCAGGGTCAGCCTCTTCGCCCTCGACCAGCTCCTTCTGGGCATCGGTCAGGGCATCCCATGCGGCCTTGGCGGCCTCACACTGGGCATCGGTGTCATCGGTGCGCTCCTGCACATAGATGGCATCGATCAGGTCTGCAACGTTCTTTGCGGCCAATTCGTCAGCCTCCTCGCCGGAAACCTCGCTGCTGGCAGCAGATCCTGCCGTGCTGGAAGCAGTGGTGCTGCTTGCGGCACCGCCGCAGCCGGTCAGTACACCGGCGCAGAGGGCCAGAGCGGTCAGAGCGGCCGCTGCTTTGTGGATGGTGCGTTTTCTCATTTTTGTTCGTTCCTTTCCTGTTTTTGAACATGATTTTTGCTGAACAGAAGGTACAGGAAAGAGTGCCCGGCAAAACAAAAGGGGCCTTTCTGCTTGCGGGACGGCAAAGCAAAAAGGCCCTTTTCAGTTTTTTCAGGCTTTTTGGGTACAACCAATTCCTCGTGATCTGGGGCTTGCGCCCCCGTACCAACAGCGGGCAGGTTTCCTGGCTGAAAGCTCAACATCCACCGCCGCCTTCCCGGAACATACGTTCCAGTGACCGGTGCAGCTGCACCCTGGCGGTAAACTCCCTTATCACAGTGACGAGATCGTGCGGGATTTGCACCCGCTTCCCTTTTAACGTGCCTGCCCCCGGCCAGAGCCGCGGGCGGTACGCACCTGCTGTTTTCTATTCAGTTCGCTGTTCAGTATAACATACTCAACGGAGGAATGCAATCACCACTCCGGGGAAACTTCCGGGCTCACAGGCGGTGTTTTTTCCCCGATCAGGGCCACCGCCACATCGTTGACATTGGTGCCCGTTGCCCCGGTGATGATCAGGCCATCCACTGCTTTCAGGGCGTGGTAGGAATCGTTGTTCTGCAAAGCAGCGTATCCGCTCCAGCCCCCGGCCTCCAGCGCGGCAAGGGTATCCCCATCCACATAGCCGCCGGCGGCATCGGTGGGGCCGTCTGTGCCATCGCTGCCCACAGAGAACACCGCCGCGTTCAGCCCGGCAATGGCAGGCGCAGCCGCAAGGGCCAGCTCCTGATTTCTTCCGCCAAGCCCTTTTCCGGTCAGGTGAACGATGGTCTCGCCGCCCGCGATGTAGGCCAGCTTTTTCCCCTGCCCTGCCTGGGTGCGGACAATGGAGCCAAGAAAGCTGCCTGCTTCCCGTGCTTCGCAGCAGAGTTGGTCGGTCAGGAGAACCGGTTCATATCCCAGATTCCGGCAGGCACTGGCCGCGGCACGGCAAAGCTCCCGCACGCTGCCGGTGATCCGGGTGGTCACATTGTCCAGCGTTTTGGGCGTTTCCTGCGCCAGCAGGGCCCGGGCCTGTGCTGAGAGTGCCAGATGATACCTTTCGGCAACGGCAAGCGCCTGGGCGCAGGTGGAGGTATCCGGCACCGCCGGGCCGCTGGCGATCATATCCAGCGGGTCCCCCAGAATGTCGCTCAGCACGATGCTGAACACCTGCGCAGGGGCACAGCGCTGCGCGAACCGCCCGCCCTTCACACCGGAAAGCCGCTTGCGGATGGTATTCATCTCCACAATGTCGGCCCCGCTGGCCAGCAGCTGGCTCGTGATGTCCTGCAGCTCTGCCCCGGGAACGAGCGGCTGCTCGAACAGCGCACTGCCGCCGCCGGAAAGCAGGAACAGCACTGTATCCCCGGCGGTCAGCCCCTGCACCAGCTCCAGCGCCTTTTGGGTGGCCGCAAAACCGTTTGCATCCGGCACCGGGTGGCCCGCCTCATAGCAGGTCACACCTGGGATCTCACCTTTCACATGGCCGTACTTGGTCACGACCACGCCGCCATCCACCCGGCCCAGCGTTTCAACCGCCGCGTGTGCCATCTGCCAGGCCGCCTTGCCCGCCGCCACCAGAAGCACCCGGCCCTTCCCGGGCCGGAGATCCCGCAGCGCGCGGCGCACCGCCTCATCCGGCAGAACAGTGTTCAGGCTGGAACGAAGGATCACATCCGCATCCCGGCGCAGTGCAGCATTCATAGACTCGCCCTCCTTGCAGCGGTGCCCGCCCCTCCGGGACAGCACACCGAAAACAGCCGAATAAAAAATCAAGACCGACGATCTCTTTTGAAATCGTCGGTCTTGTTCCAATCCGAGTGGCGAGAATCGAACTCACGGCCTCTTGAACCCCATTCAAGCGCGCTACCAAAACTGCGCTACACCCGGACATCTGATCGAGCTTGTCGCTCACAGCTCAATCAGTATACCCGAAGAATGGTGTTTTGTCAAGCACTATTTTCAAATTTCTTCTTCATTTTCGGCAATGGCCGTTGTGCTGCCCACCGGCTGCGGAAACTCCACCGTGGCCAGTGCCACAGCGAACACGCTCTGCGCACCGGCATCCAGCAGAGCCTGCGCGCAGGCCGAGGCCGTGGCTCCGGTGGTCAGGACATCGTCCACCAGAAGGATGCGCTTTCCCTCCACAGCCTCCGGCCGGGCCACCCGGAAGGCACCCGCCACATTGGCCAGCCGCTCGTCAAGGGAGAGCCCCTCCTGCCGCCGGGTGGAGCGGGCACGGGTCAGCGCGTCCGTGACCACCGGCACGCCCACCGCCCGGGCAAGGGGCTGTGCCATCCGCTCCGGCACATTGTAGCCGCGCTTTTTGCTGGAGGCCGGTACCGGAAGGATGCAGTCGTAACCCCTGTCAAGGCCCGGCACCGGTTCGGGCAGGGGCTCAGAGCCGCACATTCTGATCTCGCTGCCAAAGAGCAGGCGGGCCATCTCCACGCCCAGCTCCACAGCTGCCCAGGGCGCGCCCTGATATTTCGCCCGCAGCACCGCGCGGCGGACAAGGCTGGTGTATCGGTAGGGCGCGGCTGCCCCATCCAGCCGCCCCAGGTAATGCTCGGAGCCGCGCAGCCGCATGGAGGGTGCACGGCGCAGCTCTGCCAGCCCATCGGCGCAGTCCGGGCAGGCAGGCTGGTTCCCCAGCACCCGGTCACAAAAAGGGCAGCGGCGCGGGTAAAGCACCCAGCGCAGCTGCCGCAGTGTGCGGCTCAGGCCGCTGTAATATAGCATCAGTCGTTCTTGACCGCAATGATGACGCGGATCTTTTTTCCGGCAGCGCAGCCGAAATTATCGTACCAGCCGGTCAGCTGGTAGCCGTCCGCATCCACCTGAGCCAGCTTGGTGGGGTAATACTGGCCCTTGTACCACAGGTAGACCTGCACATTGTCTGCCATCTCGTAGCGTTCATTGCCCGAGAGCACCGAGGCCGCGCCGACCTTGTCGATCTTCAGGGGCATCAGCTGCATCATGGCCTTGACAGAGCCGGTGGTCTCCTGCCGCACGGCAATGCCGCCCGCCAGCACCGGATACTTGATGGCCGTGGTGTAGCTGGCCACCGCGCCGTTGACGTAGCAGATATAGGTCGCCCCGCCGCCGATGTAGTTAAAGATCTGCTTGAAGGGGGTGCCCGTGATCTCCGCGATCTGCTGGAAGCCAATGCTCATCAGGGAGCCGGTGTTGCTGGTCAGCTTCTGCCAGGCCGTGCTCAGGATATCGCCCGAGACGATGCCCCACAGGATCTCGCTGGTGGTGGGCACCAGCAGGTTGGACAGGCGGTCTGCCGCCGTGGCACCGGTCACAGTGGTGGTGGTATCCGAGGTGGAACCGGAGCCGTCGGTGCCGCCCGTGGCCGCTCCGGTGGTGGTGCCTGTCGTGGTCGTGGTGCCGGAAGCGGAATCTCCCGCCGCAATGCTGGTGACGAGGCTCTTCAGATCAGAATAATTCATGGCCAGATTTTTCACATCGTCCAGCACGCCGTAGCTCCACAGGTCGCCGGTCACATCGTTCAGGATGAGCCGGTCGATCTGTCCGGCATCGTTGACGGTATAGTAGCGGACATCGAGGTCACTCAGTGTTACCCCCGATAGGCGGCTGGGACGAACCGTCCCAGCCACACCCTCCGAAGTTGTATCCAGAATCTCTACATCGTCGGCCAGGGCGGCAGCGCCCAGCGCAGTGGCATTGGTATTGATGGTGCCGTTGACGCGGCGGTCCTCGATGTGCTCCACGCTCTCGCCCTCCGGGGTGACCTTGATCTCTACCAGCCACCCCTGCGGAAAGTTCAGGCTCTTGTCCACGTTCACAGTGCGGGCAATGCCATCGGTGCACATGACGGAGACTTTCTGCAAAACATCCGCGCCGTTCTCTTCCACCAGACTGCGGGTGGCGGTCTGCACGACACCGTAGAACACACTGTCGGCTTCCTCGCCGGTCACGATTCCGGCAGCCTCATTGTTCATGCCCAGCAGCAGGGTGACGACCTCGCCCACGCCGCCGCCGTTGAGGGAGGACACCTGGGAGGCCACCGCAGAGGAACCCAGCGTATAGCTGGTGCCTGCCACCGTTACACTGGTGGGGGCGCTGGCACTGGGCGAAACTGCCGTGATGCGGCCAGCGGCGCGGCGGGTGTAGACCCACAGTGTCTGTAAACTCTCACTGTAATAATACACATCGTATTTGTTCAGTTCCGCAGATTCCGACGCTTTATCGTTGCGATAGACCATCTTGGGAACAAAGGGCAGCTGGACCGTATCGCCCGCCACAAAGGGGCCCTTCAGGCTCTTGAGCATGACGCTGGAGGTATCCACCTGGCCATTGGAGACCGTGAAGCCCAGGCTGCTGCCGTAGGCACTGCCGCTGGCGGCGTTGGCTGTCAGGGTGTTGTAGAACAGCAGGGCGCACTCCTCGTAGTTGAGCACCTCGCCCTGGCTGCGGTCCACCTGATTGCGCAGGCCCAGCTCACTGGCCTTGTTCAGCTGTGCGTTGGGGAAGGAGCCGCTCAGGTCGGTCATCTTATAGCCCATCAGCTTGAGGATGGCCGTGACCGCTTCTTCCAGCGTCACGGCATTGTCGGGCCGGAAAGAACCGTCGGTGTAGCCGTTCATCCAGCCGTTCTGCACCGCAATGCGGACATAGGGTGCATAGGGCGAAGTGCCGGGCAGGTCGGTGAACAGGGTGCCCACCGTGCCCTGAGAGCCCACGCTCTCGCGGTAGGTGGAGTAGGACACCAGCATCCGGGCCAGTGCACCGCGGGTGACCACCGCGTTCAGGGCAGCCTGCTGGCTGCTGTCCATCGCGTTCAGCGTGATGGACAGCTGGACCGCCGTGTTAGCGTTGCCCGCTGCCGATGCCGGCAGCACCAGCATCGACACGGCAATGCTCACCGCCAGCAGAAATGCAAGGATTCGCTTTTTCATGGAAAATCCTCCTTAAAATAGTTTCTAATGTATTCCGGGTTGCGGCTCCCAGCATCTGCTTCGTGCAAAGCCTTGCACTTGCATCCTGCTGGCCGCGGCCCCAACAACTCCTCCCTTCATCCGCCACTGGCGGCGGTCGTCGTTGTTGCCCCTATTAGGGGAGCTCCGCAAGGCACTGGCAAAGCCAGACCGAAGCGGTGAGAGGTTTAATCATATCTCAGCGCTTCAATGGGGTTCAGCCTTGCGGCGCGCTTGGCGGGCAGATAGCCGAACAGCACGCCGATGCCCACCGAGATGCCAAAGGCCACCACGACGGAGTTGAACGAGGGGCTGACGGTCACATCAATGTCGCTGGAGATCATGGGCAGAATGCGGTTTGCCGCCATGGACACGATATAGCCAAGGACGATGCCCAGCACGCCGCCCAGTGCGGAGGTGGTGGCAGCTTCCACCACGAACTGCGACAGGATCACCCGCTCCTTGGCACCCAGTGCCTTGCGGATGCCGATCTCCCGGGTGCGCTCGGTCACCGACACCAGCATGATGTTCATAATGCCGATGCCGCCCACCAGCAGCGAGATGCTGGCAATGCCGGTAAGGATGATGATGACCATGTTGATCATCTCGTTCATCTCTTCCAGCCACTCGCTGGCGCTGTAGATGTAGTAAGCGTTGTCGCTCTTGAGCAGGTCGTACAGGCCGCTTTCCACCACCGCCTTGGCCTCGTTGGCCCGGCTCTCGTCCTTCATGATCGCAACAAAGTTCTTGGCGCTGGACTGGCTGGAGAGCCGCATGGCCGTGGTGTAGGGCAGATAGATGCAGTCATCGTCGGAGCCCTGCTGCATGTTCTTGTCCGTCACCTTGGCGTTCAGCACGCCCACGATCCGGAACTTGTAGGCCCCCAGCTTGATGGTCTGGCCCACCGCATTGCCGCCGTAGGCCGCCCGGTTGAGGTAATCACCAATGATGCAGACCTGCTTGTTGTCCTTGATGTCCATGTACTGCAGGCCGCGCCCCTGGGCGAGGGTATAGTTTTTCATCTCGGCGTAGTGCTCGTCCACACCGTAAACACTGGTGCCGTAGCGGTAGGTCGTGGTGCCCACCTTGGGGGTGTTGTTGCTGAAATCGATCTGGGGCGAGACTGCGGAGATGAGCTCCTTGTTCTTATCCGCGATCTTATACACATCCTCCACCGAGGCGGTGCGGGAGCCGTAGCCCCAGACCTGAATGGACAGGGCATTCGTGCCCAGTGCTGAAAAGCTGTCCCGCATGCTCTGGGTCATGCCGTTGCCCAGACCCACGATGACGATGACCGCCATGACACCGATGATGATGCCCAGCATGGTCAAAAAGGTGCGGAGCTTGTTGCTCCACACGTTCTGGAGGGCCTGACGGAAGGTCTCAATGATCATTTGTTCCCCTCCTGTTCTGCCGGTTCAAAGTTCAGCGTCGGCTGGACGATGGCTTCCGGCGCGCGGGAGTCGCCATCGTAGACCACCTGACCATCCTCCAGCCGGATGATGCGGTCGGCCTGCACGGCAATGGAGTTGTCATGGGTGATGAGCACCACCGTATGGCCCTGCCCATGCAGGTCCTGCAGCATTCCCAGCACCTCGCGGCCGGTGTGGCTGTCCAGCGCGCCGGTGGGCTCGTCGGCCAGAATGATCGCCGGGTTGCGCACCAGCGCCCGCGCGATGGATACGCGCTGCTGCTGGCCGCCCGAAAGCTGGTTGGGCTTGTTTTTCAGCTTATCGCCCAGCCCCACCTGCTCCAGCACCTCGCGGGCCCGGCGGTGGCGCTCGGCGCGGGGGATGCCCGCATAGACCAGCGGCACCTCCACGTTTTCCAGTAAGTTTAATTTGGGCAGAAGATTATACTGCTGGAAGATGAACCCCAGCATCTCGTTGCGGATGGAGGCCAGCTCATTCCGGCTCATCTTGCCCACATCCCGGCCATTCAGCCGGTAGGTGCCCGCCGTGGGCACATCCAGACAGCCGATGATGTTCATGCAGGTGGACTTGCCCGAGCCGGACTGGCCCACAATGGCAACAAACTCGCCTTTTTCTATTTTCATGGTGATGTGGTCGGCAGCTTTTACCGTGGTGTCGCCCATCTGGTAATACTTGCAGACCGCATCAAATTCGATCAGAGCACTCATTCCATCCTCCCATCAGAAGATCATCATGCCGCTGCCATCGTCATAGTAGCTGTCGCTGCTGACCGAGTTGGGGTCGTAACCAATGGTGTCCCCCTCCTGGATGCCGCTGACGATCTGGGTGTAATCATCATCGCTGACACCGGTCTTGACGGCCACATAGACAAAGCCCTCGGGGGCCTCCATGGTGGTATCCGCCTTGGAGGCGCTGGGGGAATCCTGGGTCACCAGCACATATCCGCCCCGGACGATGGCCGCATTGGGCACGGTCAGGGCATTGGCGGCCTCGGCCACCACGATCTCAGCGTTGGCGTTCATGCCGGGGCGCAGGCCGTCGGTCTCGTCAATGCGGATGGTCACCGGGTAGGTGGTGGTACCGCCGTTGGAAGCGCCCTTCATGGAGACGCGGGTCACAGTGCCCACATAGTTCTTATCCTGCACGGCATCGGCTGTGATCTGCACTTTCTGGCCCACAGACAGGGAGCTGATCTGCAGTTCGTCCACGTTGATGACCATTTCCAGATAGCTCAGGTCGTAGATGACGCAGAGGGTATCGCCGGATTTGACCGCATCGCCCACCTTGGCATCCTTTTCAATGATGGTTCCGCTGATGGGAGAGGTGACGGTATAGTTGGCCATGGTATCCTGCAGGTTCTGCAGGGAGATCTCAGCGCTGCGCAGGGTCTCAGAGGCAGACTGGATGCTCTCGGTCAGGTCATCGCCGCTCAGCTCGATCAGGATATCGTTCTTGGCAACGGTCTGGCCCTCCTGCACATGGATGGAGGTCACAGTACCTGCAGCCTGTGCGGTCAGGGTACGCTCCGCCTGATAGCCAAAGGTGGCAGAACCGATGGAGCTGACCCCGTTGATGGAGGCGGTGGCCGCCTGCGCGGTGGTCAGGCCGCCCGCGTTCTGCACGGCAATGGTCACGGTGCGGGTGAGCAGGTTGCCGGTGCTCAGGGCATCCGTTCCGGTCACGCTGGTCACGGTGCCGTCCAGCTGCTCAAAGGTGCCGTCCAGCGTCACCTGGGCGGTCTGGCCCACGCTGAAATTGGCGGCATCGGCAGCGGGGAATTCCAGCGTCAGCAGCATTTTGGAGCTGTCGCGGATGATGGCGACCTCCTGCCCGCTGGTCACCTCGTCGCCCTTGGCGACCTTCAGGGTGCTCACGGTGCCATCCACCTCGGCACGCACATACTGGCGGTCCACCACCTTGTCATAGCCGCGCTGTGCCTGCTGCATGGCGATCTCAGCCTTTTCAAAATTGGTGGAAGCGTCCGAGCTGTCCAGCGTGTAGAGGACGGTCCCCTCATCCAGCACGTCGCCCTCCTCAAACTCGCCGGTGAGCACCTTGCCCTCCACCAGAGATTTCACGGTGTAGGTGTTGGCAGGGTTCAGGGTACCGGTGCCGCTCAGGGTATTGGAGACATCCCGCACTTCAGGGCTGGCTTCCAGATAGCTGGGGTCCACGGCTGTGGTGCTGGCGTTCTTGGGCTTGAGCAAAAACACACCGCCCGCGATCACCACACAGACCACCGGCACGAGCCATTTCCAGTTCTTCTGCAAGAACAGCACCGGGGCCTTGGTTGTCTGTGCCGCAGGCGTTTCCGCACCCGGGTTCTCCGCGCCGTCCTTCTTCTTATTCCAGATCATCATGTTCCTCCTATCAGATTCAGGCTCGCCGGGGGCGGCCTGTCAGATTCCTTTCCTATGTATAGATGTAGTGTATCGCATTTTATCCGGATACACAAGCGTCCAAATTTCGTTTGCACGCTTTTCAGCAAATTTTCACAGATTGTAAACCTTTGTGCAAATCGCAAGTTGACCTGTCCGTCGCTTTCTGGTTTAATCGGGACGTTGTTTGTACCAAATCAGAGGAGGATTTTTTACCATGAATCAGACCAGTAAGTTCTCGGTGCGCGATATCTGCTACGCGGGCCTGTTTGCCGCCGTCATCGCCGTGATGGCACAGATCTCCATCCCCATGCCGCTGGGTGTGCCCATGACCATGCAGACCTTCGCCATCACGCTGGCGGCTGTGGTGCTGGGCTCCAAGCTGTCCGCCATTGCCACGCTCGTTTACCTGCTGCTGGGCGCTGTGGGCGTGCCGGTGCTGGCCAACTTCTCCGGCGGCATCGACAAGTTTGTCGGCCCCACCGGCGGCTTCCTGATCTCCTTCCCCATCATGGCCTACATCATCGGCCTGGGCGTGGAGCACAGGGATGCCTTCAAGGGTGCTTTCCCCGTGGCGGTTGTCGTGGGCACTGTGGTCAACTATATCGTGGGTGTCATCCTGTTCGTGATCGTCGCCCACAGCACCGTGTCTGTGGCCGTTTCCGCCTGCGTTCTTCCCTTCATCCCCACCGCCATCATCAAGGCTGTGCTGGCCTGCGTGCTGGGCCTGAACATCCGGAAGCGGATCCCGGGGGTAAAAAAGGCATGAGCATCGTACTGCGCCCGCATCACCTGCTCTGCACCCAGGGCTACTCCGGCCATGGCTACAGCGAAGCCTTTGTGGAGCACATGAATGATGTCGTCCACCAGCTGCGGGAGGTGCCCGGGACGAAGATCCAGCTCACCTTCTCCACCGACACCCTCTGTTCCTGCTGCCCCAACAAGCTGGGCACTGACCTGTGCGACACACAGGAAAAGGTCAAGCGGTACGACCGCAAGACCGTGGAGTATTTCGGGCTGGAGGAAAAGGAATACGACTACCAGGCCCTCATCCGGGAGATCGATGCCAAAGCCACCCCCGAGATGCTGGCCGATATCTGCCGGGACTGCTGCTGGTTCCCCATCAGCGCCTGCTGCAAGAATATCTGCGAAGGCAAATACGTGAAATAACATTTCCCCTTATACAACAGGCCGCCGTGCAGGAGATGATCCTGCACGGCGGCCTCTTTGTTTTATTCTGTTTCTGCGGCCTGCACCGTTACATAGACCCCGGCGGGGACACAGGCGGCCCAGGCATCCTGCTCGCTCAGCCAGCCGAATTGCTCGCACACATGGTCCGGGCACTGACTGTCGAGGAAGGCGATGGCCCCATCCTTTACCTGCAGATGCACGATGTAATCGCCCACATCATACAGATAATCGTGGTCCTCGTCCAGCGGGATCGTTTCGGTGATGCCGTCGCCGAAATCGACCACGGCCACCAGCGGCTCCGCTTTGGGGGCGTTGGCGCGGTACAGCACGAACAGGAGTGCTGCCGCGGCCAGCACCACGGCCGCAAAGATCAGATTTTTCTGCCAGCTTTTCAGGCGTTTCATGCAGCGTACTTGCTTGCAGCTGCGCCGGCAATGCGGCCAAAGACAACGAAGTCAGAGACAGCAGTGCCGCCCAGACGGTTTGCACCGTGGACACCACCAGTCACCTCACCTGCTGCGAACAGGCCGGGGATGATCTCGCCGTTCTCGTTCAGGACTTCGGTGTTGGTGTTGATCTTCAGGCCGCCCATGGTGTGGTGCACGCCTGCGGTGACCTTGATGGCATAGTAGGGAGCGGTATCCAGCTTGTCTGCAAAGCTGGTGCGGCCAAAGTCGGGGTCGTTCTTGGCCTCAACATAGCCGTTCCAGGTGTTCATGGTCTCGGCCAGAGCGGCACCGTCCACGCCGATCTGCTCAGCCAGCTCCTCGTAGGTCTTGCCCTCGAAGGTATAGCCCTTCTTGATGTAGCCCTGGATGACGCTGGAATCATCGACCATCTTCTGATCAATGATCAGCCAGCTGTAGCTGCCGGGCTGAGCGATCTCAGCGGCGGAGACAACGTCACGGGTACTGACTTCGTCAATGAAGCGCTTGCCCTCGGAATTGATCAGCACAGCACCGTCGCCGCGCAGGCCCTCGGTGATCAGAGAAGCGCTGTCGTACTGGACAGTGGGGTGGATCTGGATCTGGTCCATATCCACGGTGTCAGCACCGATGGCCTGTGCCATCTTGATGCCCTGGCCCAGGATGCCAGGGGCGTTGGTGGTCATAAAGCCCTTCAGCTCGGGCTTGTACTCAACGACCATATCCATGTTTGCGCCGAAACCGCCGGAGGTCAGGATCACGGCCTTGGCGTTGATGGTGATGGTCTCACCGGAAGCGCCGGTGGCCTTGATGCCAACAGCAGCGCCGTTGTCATCGGTCAGGATCTCGGTGGCGGTGGTGTTCAGCATCATCTGGACACCAGCCTTCTGGCAGTCCTCCTCCAGCAGGGGCACCATGTAAGCGCCCACAGAGACGACCTTGCCCTCCTCATTCACAGGGCGGTGGATCCGCTTGACAGATGCGCCGCCTGCAGAGGAGACGCTGTTCAGGGTGATGCCCTGCTCACCCAGCCAGTCGATGGCATCAGCGCTGTTGGAGCACAGGGTCTCCACCAGAGCAGGGTCATTGACACCCTTGCCGCCGATCATGGTATCCAGCTCCATCAGCTCAACGCTGTCAAAGTAGCCGGTGGGGTTGGCCTGGTAGGCAGCCCACTGCTCGGCCACGGTAGCAGCCAGAGCGGTGATGGTCTCGTTGTCAGCATACTTTTCAGCAGCGGCCTTCAGGGTCTTTTCGACACCTGCGCCCTCAGCGAACTCGTTCTCATCCTGATACACGGTCTTGCTGGCGTTCATGCCGCCGGTAGCGCGCACGGAGTTGCCGCCCACCACGGGCTGGCTCTCCACGATGACAACGCTCTTGCCCTCGCTGGTGGCAGTCAGGGCAGCGGTCATACCTGCGCCGCCTGCACCCACAATGACGATGTCGGTATCAACGGTAGAGTCCTCAGCAGGCTCAGCGTTGTTCTCCACAGCGGTCTGGAAATCCTCAGGCTTCAGACCAGCAGCGGTAATGGCAGCAGCGGCTGCCTCCTTGATGGCATTGGAGGTGATGGTAGCACCGGACACGCCATCTACTTCGATGCTGCCGCTCTCGGCGATCTCGCCGGGCAGCTGCTCGATTGCCTTGGAGCCCACGCCCTCGGTTTCATCGGCACCCTCAGCGGTGCAGCCGGTAATCTTGCCGTCGGTCAGGGTCAGGGTAACGGTAACATCGCCGCCAAAGCCCTTGGCAGTGCCGGTAAAATCGCCGGTAGCACCCGCGCCGGTGGTGGAGGCGGACTTGCTGCCGCAGCCGTAGCCCAGCAGGCTCACTGCAACGACAGCGGCCATAGCCAGCGCTGCAATGCTCTGTTTCATCTTCGTGTTTTTCATGGTTTCTTCTTTTTCCTTCTTAGTTGAAGCAACGTTGCAGGCAGTTAGCCTGCGCGAACATATCTCAGCATAAAAAGGGGGCTGCCCATTCGGAAGGCAGCCCCCTTTGCCGAACTAGGAAAAGATCAGGCGTTGGCCTGTGCAGCAGCAACAGCGCAGGCAACGGTAGCGCCGACCATGGGGTTGTTGCCCATGCCGATCAGGCCCATCATCTCAACGTGTGCGGGCACGGAGGAGGAACCTGCGAACTGAGCATCACCATGGACGCGGCCCAGAGAGTCGGTCAGGCCATAGCTTGCGGGGCCTGCAGCCACGTTATCGGGGTGCAGGGTACGGCCCGTGCCGCCGCCGGAAGCAACGGAGAAGTACTTCTTGCCGTTCTCGATGGCCCACTTCTTATAGGTACCTGCAACCAGGTGCTGGAAGCGGACGGGGTTGGTGGAGTTGCCGGTGATGGAGCACTGAACGTCCTCCTTCTTCATAATGGCAACGCCTTCCATAACGTCGTTTGCGCCGTAGCACTTGACAGCAGCGCGCTCACCCTCAGAGAAGGGGATCTCCTTGACGACGGTCAGGGTCTGGGTGGGGATATCGTACTCGGTCTGCACATAGGTGAAGCCGTTGATACGGGAAATGATGTAAGCTGCATCCTTGCCCAGGCCGTTCAGGATAACACGCAGGGGGGTCTTGCGGACCTTGTTTGCGGTGCGTGCGATACCGATAGCACCCTCAGCAGCAGCAAAGGACTCGTGGCCTGCCAGGAAAGCGAAGCAGGTGGTGTCCTCGCTCAGCAGACGAGCGCCCAGGTTGCCGTGGCCCAGACCGACCTGACGCTGCTCAGCAACAGAGCCGGGGATGGTGAATGCTTCCAGACCTTCGCCGATGGCAGCAGCGCACTCGGCAGCGTCGGTCAGGCCGCGCTTGACGGCGATGGCGGTGCCCAGGGTGTATGCCCAGACAGCGTTATCAAAGCAGATGGGCTGCACGCCGCGCACGATCTTGTCGCAGTCGATGCCCTTAGCGAGGAGCATCTCGTTGCAAGCGTCCAGAGACTCCAGGCCGTTGGCCTTCAGGCATGCCTCGATTTTCGGCATACGGCGATCCATAGATTCAAAAGTTGCCATGAGTTGTTCCTCCTCTCTTATTCCTCACGCGGGTCAATGTACTTGACAGCGCCCTGCTCCTTGCTGAAGCGGCCGTAAGTACCCACGTTCTTCTCGTAAGCCTCGTTGGGGGTCTTGCCGTGACGGATATCCTCCATCATCTTGCCCAGCTTGACGAACTGATAGCCGATGACCTCATCGTTGGCATCCAGAGCCAGCTTGTTGATGTAGCCCTCGGTCAGCTCCAGGTAACGGACACCCTTGGCCTTGGTGGAGAAGATGGTGCCGGTCATGGAGCGCAGGCCCTTGCCCAGGTCATCCAGACCTGCGCCGATGGGCAGACCGTCCTCAGAGAAAGCGGTCTGGCTACGGCCGTAGACGATCTGCAGGAACAGCTCGCGCATTGCCACGTTGATGGCATCGCACACCAGGTCGGTGTTCAGAGCTTCCAGAATGGTCTTACCGGGCAGGATCTCGCCAGCCATAGCAGCGGAATGGGTCATACCGGAGCAGCCGATGGTCTCCACCAGAGCCTCCTCGATGACACCGTTCTTGATGTTCAGAGACAGCTTGCAGGTGCCCTGCTGGGGTGCACACCAGCCCACACCATGGGTGTAGCCGCTGATGTCCTTGATCTCATAGGCCTTGACCCATGCGCCCTCTTCGGGGATGGGAGCCGGACCATGCTTAGGACCTTTGGTGATCGGGCACATATTCTGTACTTGCTGCGAATAGGTCATAATCATACTCTCCTTTTGACAAATTGATGCCATTGGCAGGGGGTGTCCTGCCGTTTGCATTGACCGGCTGCGCCGCTCTCTTCCGCGCCACGCCGGTACTACCACGCATAATTTTATTATAGAGAACCTTGGCGGAATTTGCAAGACGTTTTGCGGATTTTTTCACAAGCATTTTTAACGGTTATTTGTTGCTAACTAGCACTTTCACCGCTTTCGCCGCCCAGTTCGTCACATTTCTATCATATTTGTCAAAAGGAATATCTTGCGCTGTCCGGTTCAGTTTTTTCTGGGCAGCTGTTGGGCCCTGACAGGCCGGAGCGCCCAGATGCACACAAAGCCCGCCGCCGCGCCTGCCATAGCCAGCCAGTGCCGCCCGGTGGCAAGACCCCACAGGTTCGCCGCAAAGGGGAAGGCAAGGCTGCCCACGCTCTGTCCCAGCGCCAGAAAGCCGTAGTTCACCCCGGCATGGGGCAGGCCGAACAGGTCGGTGGAGAGGGAAGGCAGCACCGCCGCCAGCGCCGAATAACAGAAGGTAAGCCCTGCGTACACAGCCACAACGAGCCACCCCTGCGCGAACAGGAAGACCGCCGAAAGCCCCAGCGACACGCCGAACAGGATCAGGTCAGTGGGGCGGCGGCCGATCCGGTCGCTGAGCAGGGGCATCAGCAAGCGGCCCGCCGCGCTGCCCACGCTGCCCAGCACCACGCTCCACAGGGCAGCGCCCTCGTCCAGGCCCCGCTCCATGCCCAGCTTTAAGATGATGGGGCTGAACAGCAGCACCGCCGGGGTGGAAAAGCAGACCGCCCCGGCACAGAGCCAGTATTGTTTTGTTCTGAGCATCTGCAGCGGGGCAAGGTCGAGGGACGGGGTGCCTTTTCCCCTGCCCTGCTCCTCGGGCTTCTGCTTTGCCGGAGGCGGGTCGGTGAGCAGGGCGCTGCCCACAAGGCAGACCGGCAGCGTGAGTGCCCCCAGCGCCCAGAACGCCCCCCGGATTCCCTGCACCGGGCCAAAGCCCTTCAGCGCCGTGCGGACGAATCCGGTCAGGAACGCACCGCTCAGGCCCACCGCGCCGCCAATGACCCCCGTGGCAAGGCCCTTGCGCCCGGCGTACCATTTCTGGGCACAGGACTGGATGGACGGGTAGAGAAACGCCGTGCCCAGCCCCGCCGGAATGCTGAACACTGCCCAGAACCATGCCCCCTTTTCCCCGGGCAGGAGGGCCGCCGCAAAGAACCCGCCGCAGAGCAGGCCGGTGCCCCACAGCGCCGCGCAGCGCGGGCCTTTTTTATCCTGCAAAAAACCACCGATGACGCAGCCCACCCCGAACGCTGCGATCAGGATGCCGAACGCATAGCCCGCGCCGTCCTCGGTCAGGCTGAACTCGTCCATCACCGGCTGCTGGAACACGCCCCACGCCGCAGGCAAGCCCGTCAGGATCTGAATGGCCGCCCCCGCCGCCAGGATCGCCCAGGGGTGTTTTGCTGCAAACTGCTGTTTCATTGCCTTGCCTCCGAATGGTTTTTCCCCTACAGTGTACCCATTTCAATTGACAAAACGGCAGATTCCTTTATAATGGATAAAGTAACAACTAAACACGGCCTCGCCCTCTCCGTCATCGCTGCGCGATGCCACCTCCCCCAAAGTGGGAGGCTTTGGCAGTCCACACAAAGTTTACGGTTTTGCCAAGGGCTCTCCCTTTGGGAGAGCTGGACGCGGAGCGGCCTGAGAGGGCGAGCAGGCTATAGAGAGGAATTGCAACTATGAAATCACAGGCATTGAAGGGTATGCGCGACCTGCTGCCCGCTGAGCAGACCCTGCGCGACTACATCCAGGGCAAGATCCTGGAGACCTACCGTGCTTCCGGCTTTGAGCGCATCTCCACCCCCATGCTGGAGGATATGGAGAACCTGGACAAATCCGACGGCGGCGACAACCTGAACCTCATCTTCAAGGTGATGAAGCGTGGAGACAAGCTGACCAGCGCGCTGGGATCCGGCGACCCCAAGCAGCTCTCCGACATGGGCCTGCGCTATGATCTGACCCTGCCCCTGAGCCGTTTCTACGCTGCCAACAAGGACAAGCTCCCCCACCCCTTCAAGGTCATCCAGACCGACCGCGTGTTCCGCGCCGAGCGCCCCCAGAAGGGCCGCCTGCGCGAGTTTGTCCAGTGTGACATCGACATTCTGGGCGACGAGAGCCCCAATGCAGAGGTGGAGCTGATCGATGTGACCGCTCGTGCCCTGCTGGGCATCGGCTTTACCGGCTTCACCGTGAACATCAACGACCGCCGCATCCTGCGCGGAATGCTGGAGAGTATGGGCTTTGCCGCCGACACACTGGACTCTGTCTGCATCACCTTTGACAAGATGGATAAGATCGGTGCTGAGGGCGTGAAGGCCGAGCTGACCGAAAAGCAGCTGCCCGAAGCTGCCATCAGCGCGCTGGCCGATTTCATTGCCGCCGGTGATGTGACACTGGAGTCCGTAGCTTCCCGCTGTGCCGACCCCGCCATTGCCGATGACCTGAAGTATGTGCTGGCCACCGCAAAGGCCATGGCCAACGGCCGCTTCGATGTGGCCTACTGCCCCAGCCTGGTGCGCGGCCAGGGCTACTACACCGGCATGGTGTTTGAGATCACCTGCCCGCAGTTCAGCGGTGCAGTGGCTGGCGGCGGCCGCTACGACAACATGATCGGCAAGTTCCTGGGCACCAAGGTGCCCGCCGTGGGCTTCTCCATCGGCTTCGAGCGCGTCTGCGGCATCCTGCTGGAGCAGGGTTATCAGATCCCCGGTGCCAAGCAGAAGATCGCCCTGCTCTACACCAGCGATGTGGACTTCCCCGCCGTGCTGGCCAAAGCCGCACAGCTGCGCGACACCTACAACGTCACCGTTCTGCCTCAGGCCAAGAAGCTGGGCAAGCAGCTGGGCCAGCTGGAGGCTTCCGGTTTCGCCGGTGCCGCCTTTATGGACAAGGATGAGGTAAAGATCTTCGCACAGCAGTAATGGTCGGGCGGCGGGAAGTTTCCCAAAGCAAGTGTCCGCTGGGGTGGGACCCTGTTGCCGCAGGCAATAGGGCGGGCGATGGAATGGCCCGTTTCACTTGCGCAGGAAAGCTTCCCGCCGCCCTTTGCAACAGCATATATAACAAAGCCCTCTCAGCCGATTGGCCGGGAGGGCTTTGTTCTGTGCGGGTTAATTACAGGTTGTACAGTTCCGTATATTTTTTGGTCAGATAATCCAGATAGTAGTGTGCATCAAAGGTACCGCAGGCGTTTCTGACGACCTCGGCAGGCTCCAGCAGGTGGCCGTACTGGTGCACCTTTTCCCGCAGCCAGCCGGTGACAGCGGAGAGATCCCCGTGGGCCACGCCGCCGTACACATCGAATTTCTGCTCCATATTGTGGAGCATCTGGGCACCGTAGGCATTGCCCAGAGCGTAAGACGGGAAGTAGCCGAAGGAACCGCCCGACCAGTGGCTGTCCTGCAGGCAGCCCTCGCGGTCATTGGGAACCTCCACGCCCAGATACTCCTTGTACAGCTCTGCCCACGCGGCAGGAACCTCCTTTGCCGTCAGGGTGCCCGCAATGAGCTGCTTCTCGATCTCGTACCGCACCATAACGTGCAGGCAGTAGGTCAGCTCATCGGACTCGGTGCGGATGAGGCTGGGCTCCACCTTGTTCACAGCGCGGTAGAACTGCTCCGCAGTCACATTTCCCAGCTGTGCGGGGAAGAATTCCTGCACCTTGGGATAGATGGCCCCGATAAAGGCGCGGGAACGGCCGATGAGGTTCTCGTAGAAGCGGGACTGGCTCTCGTGCACACCCATGGACACACCGCCAGTCAGGCAGGTGTACTGCAGGTCATCCCGGATGCCCAGCTCATACAGGGCATGGCCGCCCTCATGGAGAACGGAATACATCGAGGAGGCCACATTGTGCAGGTCGTAGTTGGTGGTGATGCGGACATCCTTGTTGTTGAACTCCAGCGTAAAGGGGTGTTCGGTCTCGCCCAGGCCGCAGTGGCCCCGGTCCAGACCCATGACCTCCATGAGATAGTCCGCAAACGCCTTCTGCTGCTCGACCGGATATTCCAGATGCAGGAAGCTGTCATCGATCTGGGGCTTCTCGCCGATGGCCCGGATGAGGGGCACCAGACCCTTGCGCAGGGTGTCAAAGAACACGTCCAGCTGTTGGGTGTCCACGCCCCGCTCATACTCGTTCAGCAGGGCATCGTAGGGCGCTTTTTCCGCATCATAATAGCCCGCGAACTTCCGGTTATACTCCACCAGCTCCTGCAGGATGGGGCAGAAGGAGGCAAAGTCGTTTTCTTCCTTGGCCTTGTGCCAGACATCACTGGCGCGGTTGGTCAGCTCGCTGTATGCCATATACTCCTCGGCGGGGATGCGGGTGAGCTGCCGGCAGCTGCGGCGCAGCTCCTCCACCTCGCGGCGGTGGAGGGTGTCCAGCGTCTCCCGCCGGGCATAGAGCTCCTCCACCAGTGCAAGGGTCTCGGGGGCGGTCATCAGCTTCTGCAGCTCACCGGCCAGAATGCTCAGAGCCACACCCCGGCCCTCGGCCGTGTTCTTGGGGGCCACAGTCACAGCGTCCAGATACAGGCTGTTGGAGGCGCAGTTGTAGGCGTACAGCTTCTTCTGCAGGGTCTCCAGCGCCCGCAGCTTCTCATTTTGTTCCATTGGGTGTTTCTCCTTTTTCAGTTTTTGGTGGGAAATGCCGGGTCATTCCAGAAAAAGCGCTTCCGGGCCACCGGGTCCGGGTCCGGGATCTCAAAGGTATAGCGCTCCGTTGCATTGATGACCGTGGTCTGGCCGTGGGTGCACACCCGGGGCAGATTGGCATTATAGCTCAGGTGGACATGCCCGTGCACGAACCACTTGGGCTGGTACTCCTCCAGCAGGTCGTTGAAGCAGGCAAAACCCTTGTGGGCCCGGTCGTCGCCATCGTTCAGGCCGGCCGCCGGGGAATGGGTCAGCAGCAGGTCGATGCCGCCCGCCCGGTGGGCCTTGAACCAGAGCCGCCGCATCCGGCGGCGCATTTCCTGCTCCGTGTACTGGAAGGTCTCCTCGCAGTTGTAGCGGATGCTGCCGCCCAGCCCCATGATGCGCAGCCCTTTCCAGACATACACCTGATCGTCCACACAGATGCAGCCGCCCGGCTCGCCCTCCGTGCGGTAGCAGCCATCGTGGTTGCCGTGGACATACAAAATGGGGGCCGCTGTAAAATTTGTTATATATTCGAGGTATTTTTTTGGCAGATCCCCGCAGGAGAGGATCAGATCGACCCCAGCCAGGCGTTCCCGGGAGCAATAGTCCCACAGCGCCTTGGAGGGGGTATCGGAAATTGCAAGTATCTTCACGTCCGCAACACTCCGTTCTGTTGAGCTTTTTACAGCGTCGTCTCTTTCAGGCTGCTCAGGCCGTTGATCTCCAGCAGGCCCAGCGTTCTGACATCCAGCTGATCGTACCGGGGCAGGCTGCCCTCCACGCACTCGCCCAGCCAGTCCATCTCCATCAGTTCCTTGGGGGTGTAGGTGTCTGCGGTGGGTGCCTTGGGGATATGCCCCTGCGCAAAGATGCCCGCAGGGAAGATGGGGAACTCGTTGGCCGCAAGGTTCTTTTCCAGCAGATCGAGCAGCTGCTGCGTGCCCTTGGGCAGGGTCTCGTAGTAATCCAGCCGCTCCGCGTCACTGCGGAAGCCCCACCAGTAGTTGATGGCCTTGCCGCTGGAACCGCTGTCCCAGGTGCCCTCGAAGATGGAGCGGATGATGCCGATATAGAACACTTCCCACTTCCAGACCGGCAGCGCCACCGGCTGGATGCTGCCATCCGGCATCCGGCGGCACAGGCCGTATTCCCTGGCGCTGCCGGTGGGCTCAAAGGGGCTGCAGGCGTAGAACAGCTCGATATCCGGGCAGTCGGAGAAATCCAGCGGTTTCCCCGGCTCCTGCAGGCAGGCCCAGCGCAGCAGGATATGGCTGTTGGGCCGCACGGTGCGCAGACCCCGGGCAAAAGCATTGACGGCCGCAGGCACACCGTAAACGGGGTTGGCCGCCACATAGCCCACCCGGTCGGTCAGATTCAGGATACCCGCCAGCATTCCCAGCAGGTAGTTGGCCTCATAGGTGCGGGGGTAATAGGTGCGCACCAGCGGATGGGGCGCGTTCAGGCAGCAGTTCAGGAACCGGGTCTTGGGGTGCTGGGCCGCCACCTTGAGGCAGGCGGGCCGCATCCGGATACTGGTGGTGAACACCACGTCCGCGTTGTCGTGGGCCACCTCTTCCATGATCTGCTCCGCGTCCACCTCGGGGGAGACGTTTTCCCGGTTGGTGATGACGAGCCGGTCCGGGAATGCCTTTTTCAGGGCCTCGATCCCCTTTTCGTGGCCCCGCACCCAGGCGCTATTTTTAGCATTGTACTCGTGCAGGAACACCACCTTGAGCTGGCTGGGCTTGCTGAAGATGTTCAGCTTGTTCAGCAGCGGCTCACTGCCGGGCTTTGGCTCCAGCGAAAGCTCCACGGCGTGGGGCTCCGTCAGGATCTTGATCTCATCCCACAGCTTGGCCAGGTTTTCCCGCACCTGGCTGGGGGTGGACTGGCAGGCATCCGAATACCGGTAGACCGAGAGGTACACCAGCAGCGCGTCGCCCGGGGTCAGCCCCAGGGCGGAGCCGCCCAGCGCATAGAACTGCTGGCTGAACATGGTATACAGGGCCGAGAAGTTCAGCCGGTCGTCATCCGACCATACCTCGCTGGCGGCCTTGCAGACCAGCGTCTGCAGTTTTGCATAGCCGCCCAGCCGGGAGAACTGGACATTGTTGATCTTGCTCAGCTTATAAAAATCGAGAAACTCGTAGTAGATCTTGTTTTCCAGCGTGTCGTTCCGGGCCGGAACAAGCCGGGTGACCGTGCCCGGAATGGTGACCGCCTCGTAGTATTTGAGGACAGACACCCGCTTGTTGCCCTCCTGCACATAGAACTTGTTCAGGTATTCGTAGGCAATGATGGGGGTGTGGATGCCCTCCTCCAGATGGGCCTCACAGAGATTCGACCACTTGATGGCAAACTCGGTGTCCTCTTCCAGCAGGGGCATAAAGTTGGCCGCAAAGGCCGTGTGCCGCCCGCTGGTCTTGGTGCCCACAATGCTCTCGGCGGGGATATCCACCAGCCCCAGCGGTTCCTGGGCAACGATGTTCACCCCGTTCAGGATATCATCCAGCACCGCAAGGTACGGCGACTGGCCGCGCGCCACACAGGCACGGTAGGCACGCTGACCCGCGCGCAGGGCGCTTCTATAATCTTCTATCATGGCCATAGCAGAACTCCCTTCTTCAATGGCTCCTGTTTTCCTTTCCCGGCCCGTGCCGCCGTGTTTGCGGCACAGGTCCAAGAACAGTATAGCATGAAATTCGGATTTATGGGAGACTTTCTCCGCCAAAGGTGTTGATTTACAGAATTTTTTCAGGTACGATAAATAGGAAACCATATTTGTGAGGTACATTTTCATGCAGACTGAACAGCTGCCCCGCCTGGAAGCGGGGGAATACCCCGGCGGCATCTGGTACTACGAGCCCCACACCTACCTGCCCTACCGCTATGTGCTGGGGCGGGTGGGCAGGCACCCGCTGGTGTGCATCGGCATCAACCCCAGCACCGCCCAGCCCGGCGCACTGGACCCCACCTTAAAGAGTGTGGAGCGGCTGGCCAACGCCAACGGCTTTGACAGCTGGATCATGTTCAACGTATATCCCCAGCGCGCCACCGACCCCAACGACATGGACCGGGTGCCGGACCGCGCCCTCTGCGACGAAAACCTGCGCTGGCTGCGGGCCGTTCTGGCCGAGACCGAGCCCACCATGTGGGCCGCATGGGGCACCCTGATCGAAAAGCGGGACTACCTGCCCGGCCTGATGCGGGAGATGGTGACCCTGACAAGAGAGCGGGACATCCCGTGGGTCACCTTTGGCAAGCGGAGCAAAAAGGGCCATCCCCATCACCCGCTCTACCTGCGCAAAGATTCCACACCCGAGCCGTTTGATGTTGAAAACTATCTGGACACCTGTTTTTGAGGGAGGGATACCATGACCCCGGAACGCTACCAGGCCCTGCTGCGCTGGCTGGAGGCCCGCCCCGCCCTGAAAAAGCTGGTGATCGCCCTGAACCGCTGGCTGCCTGCCGTGCCCTTTGCCTGCTACCCTTTGCTGCTGGTGCTGCTGAATGTCCGGTGGTTCCGGCTGCTCTCCGCAAACCGCGCCGCCGCTCTGGATTTTATGCAGCTCATCGCCCGGGCAGTCTTTGTGCCGGCCTTCGTCTTTCTGGGCGGCACGCTCCTGCGGGCCAGGCTGAACTTTCCCCGCCCGTATGAGCAGCCCGGCTTCACGCCGCTGGTGCCCAAGGAGACCCACGGCAAGTCCTTCCCCTCCCGCCACGCCCTGAGCGCCGCCGTGCTGGCCGCTGTGTGGTGCTACTTCTACCCCGCCGCCGGGGCCTGCATGGTGGTGGTGGCCCTGCTCATCTGCGCCCTGCGGGTGCTTGCCGGGGCGCACTATGTCCGGGATGTGGCCGCCGGTGCTCTGCTCGGCTTTGCCCTTGGGGCCGCCGGAATGTACCTGCTGTGACCCCAAAATGCCCCCTGCGCCGGAAAATCCAAAAAAATTTGAAATTCCGCTTGACAGAAGCCTATGCGTATGGTATTATACTTCTCGCAGCGTGTGCCGAACGCACACTGCCGCCAGATAAGTACCCCATGGGATAACAACGTGCGCCCGTAGCTCAGGTGGATAGAGCAACTGCCTTCTAAGCAGTGGGCCGGGGGTTCGAGTCCCTTCGGGCGCATATTATGTGGTGCCTTTAGCGTAGTCGGTTAACGCGCCAGATTGTGGATCTGGAGACCGTGGGTTCGAGTCCCACAAGGCACCCTGTTAGGAATCAGACCGGAAGCCGAAAGGTTTCCGGTCTGATTTTTTGCTTTTTTGGCCCACTTTAACACGCATTTCCGTTGTTTTTCCGCTTTCTGCCGAAAAGTACAACTTTTTTTGAAATTGCGCTTGACAATTCCGGATTCCATGGTATAATAACTAACGTTCCGAGCCGAACGGCCCACGAACAAAACAGAATATGCGGATATGGCGGAATTGGCAGACGCGTTAGATTCAGG